>NZ_RZQI01001001.1:0-2050 GCF_003998335.1 Mesorhizobium sp. M7A.F.Ca.CA.002.05.1.1
GGGCACGGTCGGCGGCATCGATTCCGCAACCTGGACGTTCTGGCGCAACAAGTTTCTGGAGGCCACCGGCACCAACCTTGCCGCCTCGCCTTCGGCAGCAAACGCCGCATCGTTCAAGGCCGACATGAACAAACTCTGGCTTGCTCTGACGCGCGGCGCCGACAAGCCGGACATCATCACCTTCAGCCATGACTTCTATTCGCTGTACGAACTCGGCGAGCAGCAGCTTCAGCGGTACATGGACGCCGACATGGCCCAGTCGGGCTTCATCGGCCTGAAGTACAAGACCGCAGACGTGATTTTCGACGACAACACGAATTTCACGACCACGGCAGAGAAGGGCTATTTCCTCAACACGGATTACGTCTACGTCGACCAGCACAAGGAAGCTCAGTGGACGCAGGACGACGAGAAGAAGCCCGTCAACCAGGACGCCGTTGTCATCCCGTTCTACTGGATGGGCAACCTCGTCACCTCGAACCGGTCGCTTCAGGGCGTCCTCTTCGACGCGGCATAAGGAGCGGAAACCATGACCTCTTTTGTTGGCGCCAACATCACCAAGACCTACACCGCGGCTGATCTCACGGGCGCGGAAAGCGGCAAGGCTCCCCGCCTTGGCGACACCTACGAATCCTATGACGGCAAGGTCTATCGGTTCGTGAAATACAACCAAGGTGCCGGCGCTATCGCCGCCGTCGCCAACAACGTGGTTGGCTTCTACGCGCCGGCCGGCGTCTCTGCCGGTCAGACGAACGAAGTCACCTCTGACGTGTCCGACACCGCCGCAAACGGTGCCGGCGTTCTCGCTGCTGCCCCCGGCAATGGCGAATATGCCTGGATACAGGTCAAGGGCGTGGCAACGCTTACGACCGCGCTGGTCTCCGGTGCGGACGGCAACGGCCTTGTTTTGTCGGCCACCACGGATGGCACCCTGAAGGTTGCCGCCGCCGTGACTGATACGGTCTGCGCCTACGCAATCGACGCTTCGGCGAAGATTGTCATGTGCGCCTTCCCGTACTGATCCGGCTTCCGGGCGGGGCTTCGGCTCCGCCCGTCCCCCTTTCAACCGCAGGAGTACGGAATGCCAAAAGTGAAAGCAAAGGCCGCGTCAGCCGATACCGGCGCGGTAACGAACATCAGGAAGCTTTGGAACGGTGGCGAGCGCCTTCGCGCAGCCGAAGCCTTCAAGGCAGCAGAATTCGACGAGGACCAGGCAGACGCCATCTTGGCGGAGCTTCCCGACCTCCGCGACCTCATCAGCGAATAAGGGCGCTTCGGCGCCCGCTACGTTTCAGGAGCAATGCACATGTCCGAAAACCAAGCCCCGATGATCCGCGTGATGGGGTTCAAGACGAGCTACGAGATGTTGGCGGTCAAAGGCGATCCGGTGACGGAGAAATGCGACCTGAAGGGCTACAAGCTCGACGCCAGCGGCCGGCGCTTGCTGGAGCGGCAGGCGGAGGACTGGGTGACCTATTCCCCCTCGCACTCGCCGATGAACACCAAGACCACCGAACGCGTTCGCCTGATGCTGCCCGACCCGTCGAAGATGGGCGAGGACCAGGACGGCGAGAAGCTGAAGTTCATGACGGCGCGCTGGATGCAGATTGAGCCGGCCTATGATGCTTTCAAGAAGGGTCAGGATATCCCGGTCAATGGCATGGCGCTGGCGGCGTGGCCTGGCGTCTCGCCCGAACAGGCCGAAGTGCTTCGTCAGTGCGGCATCCGTACGGTGGAAGAAGTCCGCGACCTTCAGGAAGGCCAGATGGATAAGGTTCGCCTGCCCAACATGCGCGAGATGCGCAAGCAGGCAAAACTGTTCCTCGAGAACACGGACGCGGCCAAGGCATCCGAGCGCGAAGCCCAGAAGGACGCCATCATTGAACAGATGGCGGAGCAGAACGCGGCCATGGTCGAACGAATGGCCGCCATGGAAGCGCTGCTTGAAGAGCGGACCCAGCCCAAGGGCAAGGGCGGGGCGAGGGACGCCGCCTGATGTCCATTCTCGATGTGGTGAAGGGTGCAGCGACCGTACTCGGCATGGACGTGC
>NZ_RZQI01001002.1:0-2050 GCF_003998335.1 Mesorhizobium sp. M7A.F.Ca.CA.002.05.1.1
GGCGCCGATGCGGCGATGCAGGCACGCAAAGCCGACGTGGTCGATGCGGCGCTGGCTTTTCATGGCGGCCATCTCGGCGACCCGCTCGAGGCGCTGCGCCGGGTCGGTGGCCGTGAATTCGCGGCGATCGCCGGCGCCATCCTTGCCGCGCGGATGCAGAAGATCCCGGTGCTGCTCGACGGATTGGCGGCGACGGCAGCCGCAGCGGTACTGCATGGCGTCAATCCCACAGCGCTCGAGCATTGCCTTCTGGCCAGCCTGTCGCCGGAACCCGCGCATGCACGCGCCGCCCAACGGCTAGGGCTGCGCCCGTTGCTTGATTTGGATATCAGCCATGGCGAAGGGGCAGGGGCCGCCCTTGCTGCGGGGCTGGTCAAGGCCGCCGCGCTGACCAGTTCGGGCATGGCAGCTGCGGTACGTGGCTAGAGTCTTGCCGGATTACCGTCGTCGAGCCGCCACCGCCGCGGTCGGCAGTGCCGGCAGTTCCTCCATCACCCGGCTGAGCGGGAAGATCGCGATCGCCTCGGTCCCTTCGCGCAGCTTGGAATGAAGTTCGAACTCGCCGCCATGCATGGCGAGCAGCCCTTGCACGATCGGCAGGCCAAGCCCGGTGCCTTGCTCGGCGCTCTTGATGGCAATGGAGCCTTGGCCGAAGGCGGAAAGCACGATCGGGATCTCGTCTTCCGGTATGCCCGGTCCGTTGTCCTTGATTGAAATGTATTGTCCGCCGCCCGCCGTCCAACCAACGCGGACACGGATTTCACCGCCGGTAGCGGTGAATTTTATCGCATTCGACAGAAGGTTGAGCGTGATCTGTCGCACCGCACGCTCATCAGCGAAAAGGCGCGGTAGCTCGTGCTCGAAATCCTGGACGACCCGGATATCCTTGTTGCGCGCCCTCAACTCCATCATGTGACAGCAGTCCTCGACGATACCAAGCAGCATCACCGGTTCTTCATTGAGCTGGTAGCGGCCGGCCTCGATGCGCGAAAGGTCGAGGATCTCGTTGATCAGGTCGAGCAGATGCTGGCCAGATTCGTGCACGTCATGGGCATAGTCGCGATAGGTGGGATTGCTCATCGGCCCCAGCACCTCGTTCGACATCACCTCGGAAAAACCGAGAATGGCGTTGAGCGGCGTGCGCAATTCGTGGCTCATCGAAGCGAGGAACCGCGATTTCGCCAGATTGGCGTCTTCGGCCCGCCGCCGCGCCTCGTCCGACATCGATTTCGCCGTCTCCAGTTCAGCGATCAGCGCATCCTTTTCGGAGCGGAACGACAACATCATCAGGGACGAGTGGTTGAGATGACGGGCCACATAGGCGAAGAACGGCAGAGAAACGACCAGCAGCGCGGCCATGATCGCCTCGACCGGCATCCATAGCTTGGCGCCGGCATAAGCGTAGAGCGCCACGGGAACGGCAAAGGTCGCCAACAGCGCCCCACGCAGAGACGAGGTCATCACCGCGGTCGCCGCCATGGCGAACAACAGCACCACGGCCTTGACGATGTGGAACGGATCGACCTCGCAGACGCTGCAGCCAAGCCACACGAACCATGCCCAGCCGAGACCGCACAGGAAATGGCCGATCAGGAATTCCCGTCCTGCTTGCGAAGGGTTGAGCTCGGAAGCTTCCGTGCGCTCGATGCGCCGCGCCATGAAGGCAACGATAGTGTAGCAGGTCAGGGTGAACAGCGCCCAGAGCCCGATCTCGTTGCCGATTCCGGCCAGCCGGCCGGCCGCCGCGATCGCCAGGACAAGAAGCGGGATGGCGATGGCGCCGCTGGTCATCGCGCGGGCATGGAGCTTCAGCAGTTCACGATCGAAATCGGGATTGCCGGCCTGCTGCGAAAGACGGTCACGCGTCTTGCGCACCGCGCGCGCCACATCGCTGTTGCGATGAGGTTTCCTGCGGTCCACAATGAACTTGTCCGCTGTGTTCGAGCGTTGCAAGGGCATCAAAACTTCAATTTATGCGAGCAGCGGTTTCCAAGTGTTAAGCTACGTTCGAATGATTAACCAACCGTTTGCCATATGAGCCGCTCATGGT
>NZ_RZQI01001003.1:0-2048 GCF_003998335.1 Mesorhizobium sp. M7A.F.Ca.CA.002.05.1.1
CCCCGGGAACCGAGGCGGCCCCATATCCCGAAACCATCGCTCTTTGCGATGGCCGTTCGGCCCAAAGAAAAACAGCGTCGGGGACCGGAAGCGCGGGGTGGCCGCCGGCGAACTTGACCAGGACCGGACGGCCGGCACGAACCTCCAGCGCTTGCGCCTTGCCGGTGACACGCAGCAGCGCCGCCACTTCGCCCGACCGCTCGACACCGACGCTGACACCGCTTGGCGCAGACCCCGCAAAGCCTGACGCCACCGGCAGGCCGAAGCACAGCATCGCGAGCAGCACCATGCCCATCAGGCATGAGCACGCTGCCGTCAGCGGCGCTTCAGGCCATCCGGTTTGCCTGGCCGCCGCGAAGGGACGCGATCTCGAAAACATCACCCGCCCTAACGCACCATGGCCAGAAAGGGAAGCAAACCGGGCAAAAACCGGCAAGACATCGCCCTTGCGAGGCAAATATCGGGAAGCGCGCGGCCGCATCAGACAGTTCTTCCTTGAACCTTTTGCCCTCAAGTGCCAAATCTGGGGAAATTTTCACGCTGGCTCTCCTGCAGAGCCCTACCCGCTACACGGACAAAATGGTCACCTATCTCGACGCTGCCACGGCCCCGCTCAGAAATACCGGCCAGATCCGCCTCTATGGCGAGGACGGCTTTGCCGGCATGCGCAAGGCATGCGATCTCACCGCACGCTGCCTCGACGAGCTGGTGCCGATGGTCCAGCCCGGCGTCACCACCGAAGCAATAGACCGCTTCGTCTTCGAATTCGGCATGGACCACGGCGCGCTGCCGGCGACGCTCAACTATCGCGGCTACACGAAATCGTCCTGCACCTCGATCAACCATGTCGTCTGCCATGGCATTCCCGACAACAAGCCGCTCAAGGATGGCGACATCGTCAACATCGACGTCACCTACATCCTCGACGGCTGTCACGGCGATTCTTCGCGCATGTATCCGGTCGGCACGATCAAGCGCGCCGCCGAGCGCCTGCTCGAAGTCACGCATGAATGCCTGATGCGCGGCATTGCAGCGGTCAGGCCGGGCGCCCGCACCGGCGCCATCGGCGCCGCCATCCAGACCTTTGCCGAAGGCGAGCGCTGCTCGGTGGTGCGCGACTTCTGCGGCCACGGCGTCGGCCAGTTGTTCCATGACGCGCCGAACATCCTGCATTACGGCAGCGCCAATGAAGGCGTCGAGATGCGGCCAGGCATGATCTTCACCATCGAGCCGATGATCAATCTGGGCAGGCCGCATGTGAAGGTTCTGTCGGACGGCTGGACTGCGGTGACGCGCGACCGCTCGCTGTCGGCGCAGTACGAGCACACGATCGGCGTGACCGACACAGGGTGCGAGATTTTCACGCTGTCGCCCAAAAAGCTCGATCGCCCCGGCCTGCCGGCTTAGAGCGCGTCTGCCCGGCAGGAGGCCGTCTATGCCGACTGCACGCCAGCGGCATTCGGCAGGTCGATGGTGACGACCAGTCCGCTGGGCTGGTTGTCCTCCAATTCGATCCTGCCGCCGTGACCCTGGACGATGTCGGCAACGATCGACAGGCCCAGACCGAAGCCATGCTTCGATGCAATGCCACGCGACGCGTCTTCCTTGAAGAATGGTTCGAAAACACGGGCGCGTGCCGTCATCGGAATACCCGGCCCGTCGTCCCCTACCGTGATGCGCGCCGCCGTGCCGGTCGCTGTCAAGGCGACCGTGACATTGCCAGCGAATTTGACCCCGTTGTCGCAGAGATTGGCGATCGCACGCGCCAATGCATTGGGCTTGCACCAGCCCAGGAGCCGGTCCGGCCCGGAATATGAGACAGGAAATCCGACATCGGAGAACTCGGCGCAGACGGTTTGCAGAACGCTGGCAATGTCGGCGAGCTGCAGCTTCTCCGTCGAAACATCGTTGCGCAGATAGGTCAGGGTCTCGTCGATCAAGATTTCGATGTGCTGGACATCGGACAGGATTGCGGTTCGGATGGGTCCATCATCCATACGCTCGGCGCGAAGCCGCAGCCGCGTCAACGGCGTGCGCAGCGTCAGTCA
>NZ_RZQI01001004.1:0-2048 GCF_003998335.1 Mesorhizobium sp. M7A.F.Ca.CA.002.05.1.1
CCTCGGTGCAGAGAAACCCGACTACGATGTCGACCTTGGCGGCTGCGAATTCCTTGGCCGCGGCAGCGCCGCCGTCCGCGGTGCAGGCATCATCCACGGTCTTCAGTTCGATGCCGTTCGCTTCGGCCGCCAGGCCGGTGCCGGCCTCGATCTGCTTGCCGAGAATGGCAGATGGTCCCGATAGCGGTGCCGCGACGCCGACGAGCAGCGTCTGGGCATCCGCGGCACTGGCCAGAAACAGCCAGAACAGCGCCGCTATTGTTCTTGTCTTGGGTCGCATTCGAGCGATGGGTCCCTCCGTGCCGGCTCTATGCTCCTGGCACTATTGCCGCCAAGACCTAAAGGCTGCCCGGCCTTGGTGCAACACGGGAATTTCGGGATATGGCTCAAGCACTTCGCTTGTGGCGGGCTATATCTGGCCATATATGTCGGTAGGATCCTGACCATGGAAAAAATACGGTGCTGAAGAAGAACGACATTGGGCCGCAGGCCTATCGCGACGCGATGAGCCACTTTGCCGGCCACGTCCATGTGGTCACCACCGACGGGCCGGCCGGCAAGCGCGGCACGACGGTGATCGCCGCCTGTTCGGTGTCGGACACGCCGCCGACCATCCTGGTCTGTCTCAACCGCGAAAATGCCAAGAATGAGCTGTTCGTGAAAAACGGCAGGTTTGCCCTGAACACGCTGGCCTCGCACCAGGAGCCGCTGTCGGTCGGCTTTTCCGGCATCACCGGCCTGCCGGTCGAGGAACGTTTCGCGCTTGGCGAATGGGATGTGATCTCCACCGGCGCGCCGACGCTGAAAGGCGCGCTTGCCGTGTTCGACTGCGAATTGATCGACACCAAGGATCTGGCCACCCATCGTGTGCTTTTTGGCAAGGTGACAGGTCTGCGTATGGGCGATAATTTGCGGCCGCTGATCTACCACGCCCGCGGCTACCACGTTCTGGACAGCGGAGCGGCGGCGTTCACGGAGAAAGAATGACCGAGCTGAAACCGCGCGCCGCGCCACGGACGATCGACGAGACGCTCGATCTCCTGACCGGTGCGGACTATGTGGCGGACCGGTCGCTGGCGACCGTGCTGTTCCTGTCGTTGCGTATGAAGCGGCCGCTGTTCCTCGAGGGCGAGGCCGGCGTCGGCAAGACCGAGATCGCCAAGGTGTTGGCACAGGCGCTCGGTCGCCGGCTGATCCGCCTGCAGTGCTATGAAGGCCTCGACGTTTCGTCCGCCGTCTATGAGTGGAACTACGCCGCGCAGATGATCGAGATCCGCATGGAGGAGGCGGCCGGCAAGGTCGAGCGCTCCGCCATGGAGCGCAACGTCTTTTCCGAAAAATACCTGATCCGCCGCCCGGTGCTCGATGCGCTGACCGGAAAGACGGGCGCTGCCCCGGTTTTCCTGATCGATGAGCTCGACCGCACCGACGAGGCCTTCGAGGCCTTTCTGCTCGAAATCCTGTCCGACTTCCAAGTGACGGTGCCCGAACTCGGCACCATCAAGGCGGAAGAACCGCCGATCGTCATCATCACCACCAATCGCACCCGCGAAATCCACGATGCGCTGAAGCGGCGCTGCCTCTATCACTGGGTCGACTATCCCAACGCCGAGCGCGAGCTCGAGATCGTGCGCCGTAAGGTGCCGCAGGCCAACCAGCGGCTTTCGGCAGAAGTGGTCTCCTTTATCCAGAAGCTGCGCCAGATCGAATTGTTCAAGGTGCCTGGCGTCGCCGAGACCATCGACTGGGCCGGCGCGCTGACCGAGCTCGACAAGGTGGCGCTCGATCCGGAAACCGTCTCCGACACGATCGGCGTGCTGTTGAAATACCAGGACGACATTGCCCGCATCGAACAGGGCGAAGGCCGGCGCATCCTCAACGAGGTGAAGGCCGAGCTTTCGGCGGCGGAGTAGGCGATGCCGCGCCCCGAACCGAAAGAGGCCATGCCGCACGGGCGGATTGCCGACAACATCGTCTATTTTGCCCGCACCTTACGCAAGGCCGGCATGCGGGTCGGGCCGGCCTCGGTCAAGGACGCCATCGAGGCG
>NZ_RZQI01001005.1:0-2047 GCF_003998335.1 Mesorhizobium sp. M7A.F.Ca.CA.002.05.1.1
TCGATTGCCTTGCGCACGGCGGCGAAGTGCGGATCGAAGCGGCGGTTGAAGCCGACCATCAGCGTCGCCTTGGTCTTCTCGACCACGGCCAGGCACTTCTCGACGCGCTTGACGTTGAGGTCGATCGGCTTCTCGCAGAAGATCGCCTTGCCGGCCTTGGCGAAGCGCTCGATCAGATCGGCATGGGTGTCGGTCGGCGTGCAGATGACGACGGCGTCGATATCACCGGCTTTCTCGATATCCTCGATGCTGCGCACCTCGGCGCCATAGGCGCTCGCCAGCTCTTTGGCGGCCTTCTCGAACGCATCGGCGACGGCAACCAGTTTGGCCTGCGGATTGGAGCCGACGGCGCGGGCATGGACCTTGCCGATGCGGCCGGCACCGAGGAGAGCGAAGCGAACGGTCATGATATTTCCTCTGGGGGATGGGTTAGAGAGAGTTGTGTCCGCACCTTCCTTTTGGGGGAAGGTGGCAAGTCTATTTTTCGAGCGCGCCAGAAAACAGGATGACCATCCTGTTTAGGCCGCGAGTTCCGCCTCCCCGGTCTTGGCGCCGGTGATGTAGGAGACGATATCGTTTCCGTCGGTGTTCTCCTTGCGCAGATTGGCGACGATGCGGCCGCGCCGGAACACGACGATACGGTCGCAGAGATCGAACACCTGGCGCATATTGTGGCTGATCAGGATCAGCGGCTCGCCATTGTCCTTGAGCGTACGGACGATGTTTTCGACCTGCGCGGTCTCCTGCACGCCAAGGGCAGCCGTTGGCTCGTCCATGATGATCAGCTTGGAGGCGAAGGTCGCGGTGCGGGCGATCGCCACGCACTGGCGCTGGCCGCCTGACATGTGGCGGATGGTGTTGGACAGATTGGGGATCTTCACCGCCGTGCGGACGAGCGCCGCCTCGGTCGCCTTGCGCATGTATTTGCGGTCGAGGATCGAGAACGGGCCGAGGTTGAACAAAACCTTCTCGCGGCCGAGGAACAGGTTCGAAGGCACGTCGAGATCGTCGGCCAGCGCCAGGTTCTGGAACACGGTCTCGATGCCCGCCGTGCGAGCCTCGATCGGCCCGGCAAAATTCACTTCCTTGCCGTCGAACCAGATCTGGCCGCTGGTGCGCTGCTCGACACCGGTGATCTGGCGCACGAAGGTCGACTTGCCGGCGCCGTTGTCGCCCATGATGGCGACATGCTCGCCCTTGCGCAGTTCGAAATTCGCCCCTTCCAGCGCGTGCACGCCGCCATAGCGCTTGGTCAGGTTTTCAGTCTTCAGGACGATGTCTGACATGGTCATGCCCTCATTGCCCGCAGGCGTTGGCGCCACTGGTCGAGAACCACCGCACCGACGATGATCACACCCTTGACCATCTCCTGGTAGTAGGCGTCGAGGCGCAGGAAGGTGAAGCCGGAGATGATGACGCCGAAGATCAGCGAGCCGATCACCGTGCCGATGATCGAGCCGCGGCCGCCCGACAGGGAGACGCCGCCGATGACCGCCATGGCGATGGCGTCGAGTTCGTACATCACGCCCATGCCGGACTGCGCGGTCAGGTTCTTGGAGCTCAGCACCACGGCGGCGAGCGCGGCGAGAATGCCGGCGATGACGTAGACCAGGATCTTGTGGTTGGCGATCTTGATGCCGGACATGCGCGCGGCATCCTCGTTGGAGCCGATCGCGTAACAGTGCTTGCCGTACCTGGTGTAGGTCATGATCAGCTGGAACAGGATGGCCAGCGACAGGAAGATGACGACGGGCATCAGGCCTTTGCCGATGCCGGCGAAACTCTCGGTGGGAAACGAGATCGGCTGGCCCTTGGACCACCATTTGGCGATGCCGCGCGCGGTCACCATCATGCCGAGCGTGGCGATGAACGGCGGAATGCGCGTGTAGGCGATCAGCGCGCCATTGACGAGGCCGGCAAACAGGCCGCAGGCGATCGCCACCAGCAGCGGCACGATGACAGGCAGGTCCGTCCAGCCCTGCGCCAGGAACATCGCCTTGGGATTGGGGTTGCCGTTGACCGTCGCCACCTGAGCGAAGCTCATGGC
>NZ_RZQI01001006.1:0-2039 GCF_003998335.1 Mesorhizobium sp. M7A.F.Ca.CA.002.05.1.1
TCCTTCCTCTGTTCATGACGGCCACCCGATGGGACAGGGACATGACCTCCTGGAGATCCTCGCTGATCAGAAGGCAGGCCGCGCCGGCTTCCACAGCTCCGCGGATCGCCGATCGGACGAACTCGGCCGCTTTCATGTCCAGCCCGCGAGAAGGGGAATGCGCTATGAGAACCTTCAGGCCGTGATCGAGCTCCCGCGCGAGCAACACTTTCTGCGCGTTTCCTCCCGAGAGCAAAGAGGCCGGCCGTTCCGGCGTCGCGCCGCGGATATCGAACGCATCGATGGCCTCGGCGGCCTTCTCGCGCATCGCCCGCCGGCTCAGGAGAAACGGACCGCCGAAGCTACCGCTGGCGACGGTCGTGAGCGCGAGATTGTCGGCAATGGAAAGCTCCCGGATCAACCCGCTGTCAAAGCGGTCGGAGGGGATGACGCGCAAGCCGGCCTCGCGGCGCTGGTCTGGCTTGGCGGTGGATATGTCCTGGCCATCCAGTACGATCGCGCCGGCACCGGCACGGTCGAGTCCGAGAAGGCAGGCAACGAGTTCCTCCTGCCCGTTTCCACCGACGCCGGCGATGCCAAGGATTTCGCCGACATGCAGCTCGAACCCGAGATCGTTCAGGCTTTGCCCGTGAGCGGTCGCCCGTGCGGAAAGCCTTTCCACGCTCAGACACACATCGCCCGGCCGAGATGACGGCCGGCCCGCAACCGTCAAGGCATCGCCGACCATCAGCCGCGCCACCTCCGCTTCGGTGACGTTCGCAACCCGCGCACCGTCAAGCACGGTCTCGCCGTGCCGCATGATCGTTACCCGGTCGCAGAAAGCGGCAACCTCCCGGAACTTGTGCGTGATCAGAACCACGGCGTGACCTTGCCTCGACAATCGCTGGGCAAAAGAGAGAAGCGTGCGCGCTTCCTCGTCGGTCAGCACCGCCGTCGGTTCGTCCATGACCAGAATTCGGGCGCCCAGAAGCATGACCTTGATGATCTCGGCGCGCTGGCGTTCGGCGATCGAAAGGTTCGCTACCAGCTTGTGCGGATCGACGGGCAGGCCGATCTCGCTCGACTTGGCGGAAACGATCGCCGCCGCATCGCTCAGCGTTTTCACAGCAGCCTTGCGACCGAAGCCGAGGAGAACATTTTCGGCAACCGTAAAACTCTCGACCAGCCGGAAATGCTGATGGACCATGCCGAGACCGGCGGCGGCGGCTTCCAGCGGGCTGCGCAAACTGATCGCTTCGCCGTCGATCGATTGGTCGCCCCCGTCAGCTACATAGACGCCGGCCGCCACGTTCATCAAAGTGGACTTGCCTGCACCGTTCTCACCGACGATGGCATGCACCTCTCCCCATTCGAGACAGAAGGACGCATCGCGGAGCGCGGCTTTGCCGTCAAACGACTTGCCTATGCCGCGCATCAACAGAGCCGCCGGCGTGCCCGGCGGTTGTCGCATGTCTCCTGCCTGCGGAAGCGCCGTCGTCATTACTTCGCCGGCATGGTGCCGATGACACCGTCGACGAAATAGTCCATCGACCAGAGCGCCGCATCGTCGACCTTCCCGCCGGCGTCGACAACGATGGTGCCGTCTTGCTTTTTCAGAGGGCCCTGGAACGGATCAAGCTTGCCGGTGATGATCTCCCGCTTTGCTGCCTCGACCTTTGCCTTGGTCTCCTCGGAAACCGAGGGGCCAAAAGGAGCGAGATCGACCACGCCGGCTTCAAGGCCTTCGAAGGCGCCGTATTCCTCGGGTTTCCAGTTGCCGTCGATGATCTCCTTGATCGTCGGCACAAGATATTTCTCCCAGCGGAAGATGACGGAGGTCTGGATCGTCCGCGGCGCGGCATGCGACATGTCGAGCTGAAAGCATATCGAAGGAACGCCTGCCTTTTCGGCGGCGTCGAGCGCCGAGGTCGCGCTCAGATTCGTGGCGAGCACGTCGGCCTTCTGGACGAGAATGGCCTGGGCGATCTGCCCTTCCTTCACCGGGTCCCACCAGGAGTTGGCGAAGACCGCGACCGTTTCGATCGTAGGATCGACCGAAT
>NZ_RZQI01001007.1:0-2037 GCF_003998335.1 Mesorhizobium sp. M7A.F.Ca.CA.002.05.1.1
GCTCTACGCCGATCCGGGAAGCGCACGCGAACATCTTGGCTTTGTGCCGGAACTTTCAGACATCGACACGATTGTCAGGACGGCCGCTCCTTTTTTCGGACTGAAGACCAGGCCAATGAAACTGCCGCCAGCCAGGGCGGCAACGTCGGTCGCCGCTCGACGGGTCAGAGATAGCGGGGGCGACAGCTCGCGCGCTGGCCAAACCCGCTAGGGCTGCAGATATAAGGCGAGCCGCCCGAGAACGTGCCGCCATCGCCAGGATTGAACGAGATTTTCACCGGCGCCGGCGTGCTGGCTCTGATCCGTTGCGGTGGTGCAAAGGCGTAGGCACTTTCGGTTCCTGTTGTGCTTGTCATCTGGATCGGAAGGTCGGCCCGGAGCGAGCGCACGAGAAATCCGGCCTGCACGGGCTGGCTGCGGATGGCGTGGACCACAGGCTTGACGAGGACCGAATTGGTTTCGGTCGCATCCATACTCTGACACCCTGCAACCACAGAGATCATCGCCGCGGCCGCAACGATAACCACGATATTTCTAATAGATACGATATTTTTGCTTGGGTTGACTGCACCCATCGCTGAATTGTTCATCATGTGTCCCTTGCTATCAAGTATAAGCCAAGGGCGCATCGCGACATACTATGCTTCGCCGCTCTCACGCCGCATGAGTGACCACTCGCACATCACTCGTAAATATTAGACATCACTAATTATTAAATTTCATCAAAACCGTATGGTAGGGCCCATCGTCTCGTCGTTCTGTCAGATAAAGTTGGATGCCATCAACCAGCGATCCGCGCGCCTACGGCTCCAGCCGAACTGCTTGATGTCTTACCATAAGCGATTCGCCAGATCCCTGACAGGTGCCTTGCAATTGCAGTCCGCTCTCGAAAGCGGGATTGAGTGATTTTGTTCAACTCGTCAGGATGGGTCGGCTGCGTACCTAATTTTTGGAATCGACCAGCTTGCGGGTCTCTTCGAACTGCGCGCCCTTCGGGTTACCGACTTCGAATTTCCGGTATTCGTCGGAAGCATCCTCGGGAGATCGCTTGAAACTGTACCATTCCCCATCCGGATCCTCGCGTTTCTCGATGTTCCCGCCCTGAATCCGGTGGCTGTAGCAGGTGCGTTTTTGCTTGCCGGTGTAGCCCTTCGACCGCCAGGCGAGTTCCATGCACATCTTACCGTTGCTGGTGACCAGCCATCTGCCCGCCGCGAAAGATGCCGTGTCCGGCCCGGACGTCCAGGCCTCGAGGCGTCGATTGCCCTGTGCGAAATAGGCTGCTCCGTTTTTCCACACCCATGTGCGATCGGCGTAAAGAAGCGACAGCTCGTAGGCAGTCGGAACGGTGGCGACAACCGCTTGCGCCGGTCCGCTGTCTTTGGCGGCAGCCGCGTGCGCTGTTCCCGAAAGCGCCGTCTGGCCGCAGAGAGCCAGGAGAAACATAAGCTGCGTGCAACTTGCGAACCGACGGGGTCTGTGTTGCCGACGGTCGACGCAAAGCGGCGGCAATCTGGTCAGATCTGTCGGTACAATTGGCGTGCGCATGCCTGTTTGGCCCAAGGTAGCACTATCAGCGCTCTGACAGCCTAGGAAACTATTTAACAGTCGCGAGAACGGTGATGTCAACCTTCGCCAAGCGGATAAACAACAACTATTCGAGACACACGCAGCCGCAATCGTCAAAATTAAGAATTGCGTCGTATATTCCTCCACCTCCGACAATCGCGCTCAAAAGCAACATCCGCAGACGTTAGGGAGGACGCGGTTTCAAATGACGGACGACCCGGAGTTGAATCAGGCCGAAGGTCAGCAATACCTGCAGTCAAGCGACCGGGAGATGGCTGCTAGCAGCACCCTGAGCCCCAACATGGCGATATTGCTGGGCATCCTGTTCATTGCGGTCGTGTTCAGGTTCCACAACATCACCTTGCCACTCGTCGATGCCTTCAGCTGGCGCGAGGTAAGCACGGCAATGATGGCCGACAATTTCCAGCAGCGCAGCTGGAACATCTTCTTTCCGGAGGTCAGCTGGAC
>NZ_RZQI01001008.1:0-2034 GCF_003998335.1 Mesorhizobium sp. M7A.F.Ca.CA.002.05.1.1
GACCTGGAACGTGTCGCCCTCGCCGGTGAGGAACTTGTCGATGCGCAGGGCAACGTGCGGGAACACCGTATAGGCGGCAAAGACGCCGCCGACGCCGGCCGCACCCAGCGCGACGATCCACAGCCAGGGCAGCCCGGCCATAAAGAACATGATGCCCCAGGTGCCGGTCGTCAGCATGGTCTGGCCGAGGTCCGGTTGCGCCACCAGCAGCGATACGACCAGCACCAGCAGCAGCATGGCAAACAGATTGCCCGGAATATCGGGCTGGCGCTTGTGCTCGGCGAAAAGCCACGCGCACATGATGACGAAGGCCGGCTTCAGGAATTCCGACGGCTGGATCGACAGGCCGGCAAGCGACACCCAGCGGCGCGCACCCTTCACCTCGACGCCGATGTAGAGCACCGCCACCATCAGCACCAGCATCAGGCACAGGATGACCAGCGCCATGCGCCGGATCTGCCTGGAATCGAGGAAGGAGACTGCCAGCATCACACCGAGCGCCGGCACGGTGAAGATGATCTGCCTGGTGGCAAAGTGGAAACTGTCGAGGCCGATGCGTTCGGCCACCGCCGGACTGGCGGCGAAGGACAAGACGATGCCGAGCCCCATCAGCGACAGGAACGCCGCCAGGAACCAGCGATCGATCGTCCACCACCAGGTTGCCACCGGGCTTTTGTCGAGACGGCTTTGCATTATCGTGCCCCTCCGATGGGTTTCACACCCTCGATAGCATTCGCAGCTTGCCTGAAGGCTTCGCCGCGGACTTCGAAATTCTTGAACTGGTCGAAACTGGCGCAGGCCGGCGACAGCAGCACCACCGCCTCGCCGCTGTCGTCCTTAGCGGCATCATGCGCGGCGTGCTCGACCGCGGCGGCCAGCGTGCCTGAGGTCTCGTAGGGAACTGCCTCGCCCAGCTTCGCCGAAAAGGCCGGCGCCGCCTCGCCAATCAGATAGGCCTTGGCGATGCGCGGAAAGAAGCCGCGCAACGGCTCGATGCCGCCTTCCTTGGGCAGGCCGCCGGCGATCCAGTAGATGCGCGTAAAGCTGGATAGCGCGGGTGCTGCCGCATCGGCATTGGTCGCCTTGGAATCGTTGATGAACAGCACATGGTCCTTGCGGCCGACCTGCTCCATGCGGTGAGCGAGGCCGGGAAAGCTTTCCAGCCCCGACTGGATTTCGCCAAGCTCCAGTCCGACCTTGAGGCAAGCGGCGACCGCCGCCAGCGCGTTCTGGGCATTGTGCTGGCCGCGCAGCGAGCCGATGCCTTCGAGGAAGGCGACGCGGCTGTAACGGCCGTGCACCGCTTCCATCAGATTGGTGCCATCGGCGAAATAGCCGTCCGTCAGTGGCAGGCGCTTGGAAATGCGGGTGACATGCCGCCCCGCCCGCTCCAGCCGCTCGGCGATCTGCGCGCACCAGGAATCGTCGATGCCGACGATCGCCGTCTCGCTGCCGGCCACCAGCCGCTCCTTGATCGCGGCGTAGTGCTGCATGGTGCCGTGGCGGTCGAGATGATCGGGCGTCAGGTTAAGCAGGATGCCCGCCGTCGGATTGATCGAGGGCGCGAGGTCGATCTGGTAAGACGAGCATTCGACCACATAGTGCCGATCGGGCTCGGGCGGATCGAGCGTCATCACCGCGCGGCCGATATTGCCGCCCATCTGGGTGTCGCGTCCCGCGGCTTTCAGGATATGCGCGGTCAGCGCGGTCGTCGTCGACTTGCCGTTGGTGCCGGTGATGGCGATGAAGGGCGACGTCGGCGCGCTCAGCATCCGCTCGCGGCAGAAAAGCTCGACGTCGCCGATGATCTCGACGCCTGAACCGCGCGCCAGCTCCACCGTCCAATGCGGCTTGGGATGCGTCAGCGGGACGCCCGGCGACAGCACGAAAGCCGAGAATTTCGCCCAGTCGGCGCCGCGCAAATCAGCGGTCGCGATACCGGCAACGGCGGCCTTGGCAACGCTTTCGGGATTGTCGTCCCAGGCCAGCACGTCCGCGCCGCCCTCGATCAGCGCGCGCGCCGTCGCAATCCCC
>NZ_RZQI01001009.1:0-2027 GCF_003998335.1 Mesorhizobium sp. M7A.F.Ca.CA.002.05.1.1
GGACAAGAAGCTCAAGGTCTATCTGTCGCTGAGCTACAGCGGCAATTCCTGGCAGTCGGAGGCCGCGAACATCGTCAAGGCGCTGGCGCAGACGCCGCCTTACGACAAGACCGTGGAGCTGAAGGAGGTCATCTCCGGCACCGATCCGCAGGCGCAGATCTCGGCCTATGAGAGCATGATCCAGGATGGCGCCGACGGCATCATCAGCTTCCCGATCTCGTCGACGGCGCTGAACCGCACCATCCATCGCGGCTGCCAGAAGGGCGTGCTCTTCTTTATGTATGACGCGACGGTGACCGAACCCTGCGCCTACAACGTCAGCTACATCACCGCTGGTTTCGGCGAGAACAGCGCCCAGGCGCTGGTCAACATCCTCGGCGGCAAGGGCAACATCTTCCTGAGCCGTGGCGTTCCGGGCAACTCGGTCGATAAGCGCCACACCGACGGCGCGATGCACATCTTCAACCAGTATCCCGGCATCAAGGTGGTCGCGGAATACTATTCCTACTGGGATGACCGCACCACGCAGCAGGAGACGGCCAAGGCGCTCGCCGCGCATCCGGACGTCGACGGCATCTGGGCCCAGGCCGGCGAATACGGTGCGATCCAAGCGCAGCTCGACAAGGGCAACAAGCTCGTGCCGATGACCGGCGAGAACTCCGACGGCTTCCGCCTCGGCCTTGCCGATCCGAAGATGCAGGGCATGGGTCTCAAAGGCGTCTCGGCCGGCTCGCCGCCCGCCACCTCCGGCTACGCCTTCAAGCTGATGATGGAGATCCTGACCAAGAAGCGCGACCTGAAGCCGATGAACATCGAGTACCCGCTGCCCTGGGTGCCGGCTGATCAGGTCAAGCCTTGCAAGGGCGACACCTTCGCCGACGGCTGCAACGTGTTCCCGTCCGACAAGGTGCCCTCATCCTTCGTCACCGAGGTCTTCAATCCCGAGCTTCTGCCGGAACTGTCGCTACAGTCGGCGCTCGAGGGCAAGCCGACGCCCGGAGCGGCCATCCAGCCGCTGCCGGCGGATGTGAAGCAGGCGCCCGACGCGCCCGGCATCAACTGCTCGTCGTGCAAGGCCCCGGCCGACGAATACAAGCTCACCAAGATCGAGCCGACGGTGAAGCCCTGACGACCAGCAATGCGATCGATGGACGGCACCCTGCCGTCCATCCCACCCAAGACAAGGATGAGAACATGCCGACCTTTCTGAAGCGGGGCAGAGATCCCGAGGCTGTCGCCCAGGGCGACGCGGTTGTCCGAACGACCGTCGAGACGATCCTCGCCGATATCGAGAAGCGGGGCGACGCCGCCGTCCGGGAACTGTCGGAGCGTTTCGACAGATGGTCGCCGCAGAGCTTCCGGCTGACCGACAGCGATATTGAACAGGCCATCTCCAAAGTCTCGGCAAGGGATCTGGAGGACATTCGCTTCGCCCAGGCGCAGGTCCGCAATTTCGCCGAGAAGCAGCGCGCCTGCCTGCAGGATCTCGAGGTGGAAACGCTGCCGGGTGTCGTCCTTGGCCACAAGAACATTCCCGTCGACACGGTCGGCTGCTACGTGCCGGGCGGCAAATATCCGATGGTCGCCTCCGCGCACATGAGCGTGGTGACGGCAAGGGTCGCCGGCGTGAAGAAGATCATCGCCTGCGCGCCGCCGTTCCAAGGCGGGCCGCATCCGGCCATCGTCGCCGCCATGCACATGGGTGGCGCCGACGAGATCTACGTTTTGGGCGGCATCCAGGCCGTTGGCGCCATGGCGCTCGGAACCGAGACCATCGGGCGCGTCGACATGCTTGTCGGTCCGGGCAACGCCTTCGTCGCCGAGGCCAAGCGCCAGCTCTACGGGCGCATCGGGATCGATCTGTTCGCCGGTCCGACCGAAACGCTGGTGATCGCCGACGACAGCGTCGACGGCGAGATCTGCGCGACCGACCTGCTCGGCCAGGCCGAACATGGCCCGACAAGCCCGGCGGTGCTTCTGACCAATTCGCCGAAGCTGGCGCGCGACACCATGGCGGAGATCGAGCG
>NZ_RZQI01001010.1:0-2026 GCF_003998335.1 Mesorhizobium sp. M7A.F.Ca.CA.002.05.1.1
ATGCGGCCTGCTGGTGCCGGGCATCCTGCTGTTCATTGCCTACGATATCGAGGCCGGGCCGATTATCACGGCGCTGAAATGGCTGGCGATCGCGCTGATGGCGGTTTCAACCGTGACGGGCATTCGACGGCAGAGGAAGTCGTAACGAACTAAATCCGCGCGGACTTTGTCCATGCAGCGGCCGTGTCGGCTTCGTGGCCGCCCGGCTCGCCGACGACGCGGTCGCGGCCGGTCGACTTCGCCTTGTAGAGACGCTGGTCGGCAAGCGCGAACAGGTCGGCTAGGCAGCGCGTGGTTTCGCTGACGCTGGAAACGCCGGTGCTGACGGTGAACTCGAATCGACTGGTGGCCGCTGAAGCCTTGATCGCATGGCGAATGCTTTCGCCAAGCAGCCTGGCGACCGAGTGCGGACAAGAACTGAGTATGGCGAATTCCTCACCGCCGATGCGGAACACCTGGTCCTCGGGACTGGCGACCTCGCGCAGCAGCGCGGCAACGGCCTTCAACACCTTGTCGCCTTCGGCATGGCCGAAACGGTCGTTGATCGATTTGAAATGATCGACATCGATGATCAGCAGGCTGAGCGGCCTGGCGGTGCGCAGGCTGACCTGGACGGCGGCTTCACCGTCGGCGTCGAAGCGCCCGCGGTGCAGCAGGCCGGTCAGCCCGTCACGGCCGACATGTTCGACCAGCGCCTCGTAGCGTTCGCGATAGGTCAACGTATCGAAGATATCGGTCAATCCGCGCGGCGCAGTGACCTGGCGCTCCTCAAACCATTTGAGATAGGCAACGAGCATGGTGCTGAAGGTCACCGCCGCCGCCATCTTGGCGAACCAGCCGCCGAAAAAGACGGCTATCGGCGCGCCGGCAACGAAATGCAGGGCGGTGAAAAAACCGGCCTGGTCGAAGGTCCGCACGCAAGCGACCGAAATCAGGATGCGCGCGAACGGCGCCTTGCGAAGATACCGACCAAGCTTTTCGTAGAGCAGGATGATCAGGATGGCATCGACGAACAGCAGCGTCGTGCCCCACACCATCAGCCAACCCATCTGGTCGATGAAGCCGATGTCTGGAAGCCTGCCGTCGGGAAGTGCCGCGATGACGTGCAGGCGCAGCAGCAGCACCAGCCCGATCATCAGCGCATTGCCGAGCAGCAGGCCGTAGATCGGCTGACGCACGGTTGCAGCGTCCTCCTTCATATAGAGCAGCAAAAGCATGACCAGCTTGCCGGAAAACAGCACCGCCGAGCCAGGCGAGACCATGCCGAACGGCAGAGCGACGTAAAAGACGCTGGCGAGATAGGTCTCGAGGAAGTGCATGACACCGAGCGCGCAGACGAATACGCCGAGGCCGATACGCCGTCTGAAGCGGAAAAGCGTCACCATGACGCTGAAGTAGACGACCGCTTCGGCAAGGAGCAGGAAACTGTTCAGCAATGCCGTCGACCCGATCTCTTTCTCGAAATCGCGAATAGCGAGCGATTCCACTCCGATCCTGTTTTGACGCCGAAGAGTTAACCGGAGATTTCAGCACGCTTCGTGCTGGTGGAAAACTTCGGCGATTGGCGGACACTTCCGCGTGTGACCGGGCAGATATGGCAAAAGCGATTGCCGTTCGCCGCCGCATCGCCTACATAGCGGCCAACCTCCACTCAATTCGACAGATCCAGTCAGTTTTCTGGGCCAGTCAGTTTTTCAGGGAAAGCGCGCGTGGCACGCCAGTTCATCTATCACATGGCCGGCCTCAACAAGGCCTATGGCACCAAGAAGGTGCTCGAGAATGTCCATCTCTCCTTCTATCCCGACGCCAAGATCGGCATCCTCGGCCCCAACGGTTCGGGCAAGTCGACGATCCTCAAGATCATGGCCGGGCTCGACAAGGAGTGGAACGGCGAAGCCTGGCTGGCCGAAGGCGCCACTGTCGGCTACCTGGCGCAGGAGCCTGCGCTCGATCCGGACAAGACCGTGTTCGAAAATATCATGGAAGGTGTCGCCGCCAAGACTGCCGTCATCGAACGCTATAACGA
>NZ_RZQI01000100.1:0-11185 GCF_003998335.1 Mesorhizobium sp. M7A.F.Ca.CA.002.05.1.1
CTTGGCCCCCTCGACCGGGACGACCTCGATCTCGGCGCCGATGGCGCCTGCGGCCTCCATTTGTTTCACCGCCGCGAAGACCTCCATGGCGGTGTCGGCGGTCTTGCCTACCGCCTTGAAGCCGCCGGTCCAGGTGGCCCGTGACGGGATCAGCCCGACATGGCCGATCACCGGGATATTGTCATCGGCCATCCGCTTGATCGTGGCGTAGCCGGCGCTGCAATAGACCGCGTCGGCGCCGGCCTTGTAGAGCCGGAAAGCCCAGCGCACGAAATCGTCCGCCGTTCCGATCTCGTAGAAATTGTCGCCCGGCATGGTGAACAGGCTGGGTGCGGCGTCCCGGTATTGCGGGTTGAGCACCAGTTCGGGCGGCACCGAGACGATGTCGACCCCTGCGCGCTCCGCGGCCTCGGCCTCGTCCATCGTCAGCACGCGCAGCATGGTCAGCTGTCGCTTGCCCTTCATGGCGCGCAAATCCGCCACCGTCGGTCTTTTTCGGCTCATCAAATGGGTTCCCTCAGTTGCATTCGGCGGCAGGTCAGCCGATCTGGATCATCACTTTGCCAGCCTCGACCTTCACTGGATAGGTGGCGAGATTGACGCATACCGGTGCGCCTCGGGCCACACCCGTCTTGTAGTTGAAGCGGCCATTGTGCTTGGGGCATTCGATGATGTCGTCCATCACCAGCCCATCGGCCAGATGCGCCTTCTCATGCGTGCAGTACCCGTCGGTTGCGAAATACTCGTCATCGGGACTGCGATAGATGGCGAAGGTACGCCCGCCATGATCGAAGCGGATGACATCCTCTTCCTCGACATCGTCGACGCCACACGCTTCAACCCAGTCGGCCATCTGCCTCTCCCCTATTCCGCCGCTGCCGGAACGGTCAGCGCATGGAACTCGTCCCGATACGGCCGCGCCGTCGGCGGCAGCTCGCGCTTGAGGAAATAGTCCTCGTACTGAAGCTGCTTCAGCAGCACCGGCCAGACCTCGCGATAGGCATGCCACATCGAAGGGTTCGGCTCGGGCAGATCGTGCTTGATCAATTCATGCAGCCTCGGCAGCGCGTGATACGGCACCATCGGGAACATGTGATGTTCGACATGGTAGTTCATGTTCCAGTAGATGAAGCGGCTGATCGGGTTCATGTAGACGGTGCGCGTGTTCAGCCGGTGGTCGGTGACATTATCGGCCAGGCCGATATGCTGCAGCAGGCCGGTCAGCACCATGTGCCAGCTGCCGTAGAGGCGCGGCAGGCCGATAAGCACCAGCGGCAGGAACGACCACAGATAGAACGCCAGCGCGATCGCCGCGACATAGATGGCGACATGCCAGCGCGCGGCTGTGACCACCTTGTGAAGCTCCATCTCGGGAATAAAGCTTTTCTCGTCGGGCGAGATGCTGCCGAACGCATTGCGCACCAGCGTCGGCAGCGAATAGCGGAAATCGAGAATGCCGGTGAAGGCGAGTGCGGCACGCAGCAGGTCCGGCGGACGCATCACCGCGATCTCGGCGTCGCGGCCGACGATGATCGTGTCGGTGTGATGGCGGGCATGGCTCCAGCGCCAGGTCACCGGGTTGCGCATCAGCATGAAACTGGCGATCTGGTAGACGGCATCGTTCATCCAGCGCGTGCGGAAGGCGGTGCCGTGGCCGCACTCGTGCCAGCGCGAGTCGCTGGACGAGCCATAGAGCACGCCATAGACGAGCAGGAACGGCACCATCCACCACGTGCCCCAGAACCAGGCGATGCCGGCGGCGGAACCCAATATGGCAACGATCCAGATGATCGTGTCGCGGATCGCCGGCCCGTCCGAGCGTTGCATCAGCTCTTTCATCGCCTTGCGCGGCACATCGGTGTGATACCACTCGGCCGAGGCCAGCCCGGTCTCGATCGCGATGCGCGTGCTTTCCCCGACCAGGCTGTAGTCGCGCTTTTTCTCCATCACATCGACCTCCGATTTCCGGCCCGCCAGCCGGAGCATTCGTTTCGCATCATGCCCTGTCCGCCAATCCCGGAAAATTGCCCGACGGCACAGGATAATCCTGTTGCGGCTGCCTGGCGATCGACGCGATCTTTGCTTCGGCCGCGGCGATCGCGCCGGCGCCGTCGAGCACCCGGAACACCGCGTCATAAGAACGGCCTTCGCCATGCTCCAGCCAGATCATCTCGCCTCGCTCGCGCGCCGCGAGATTGCCCAAGACATGGTGTGTCGAGGGTTCTATGCCCAGCGCATACTGCCCTGCCTGGAAATTCTGCCATTGGTAGGCGCAAGGCAGCTGATCCTTGCGCGTGATCACTTCCAGGCCAAGCCCTATGCCGTCGTTGACCACCGCCACCGGCACCTCGCCATTGGCGTCGGCCGCCATCTCATGCTGCCAGACCTGCTCGCTGAAGCCCAGTCGCGGCGCCGGCACGGTGCGGTAGCCGACCTTCTGCGCCTCGTAGCGTTCGCCTGCATGGCCAGCCCAGACGACGTCGCGGATCGGCGCCAGATAGCGCGAACCCTCGTCGAGCAAGGGGTGGCTGACATTGACGTGGTAAAAATACATGTGCGGCGTGCGATTGAAGCCATGGTTGACGACGCGGTCCGACAGCCGGATCTCGTTGCCGCCGACATCGGCCTCGATACGCCGGATCAGATGCAAATCCTCGCCGAACACCGCCGATTGCTGAACGATGCCTTCGGCCCAAAGCACGCAGCGGTCGCCATCCCAGGCCTCGCCATAACCGGTCAACCGTGCCGGAATGGTGCCGACACGGCCGTGCAGCGAATGGATCACGGTCTTCTTGCCCGGGTAGTTGTAGCTATCGGCAGGCACCGCTTCGCGGCCCAATATGTGGTCGAGGCCGCAGGTGACAAGCAGGCCTGAAAACGAGCGCGCCCAGGCGAGGCCCCCTTCCCCCTCATAATCGTGTAGGCCGGGGTTGCGAAAGCCGCTCGGCGAATGCCAGCCGATCGCCTGGCCCTTGAAGTCGCAATCGGCGATGTCGAGCGCCCGGTCGACCAGCGCCGTGAAACGCAGGCCCGAGCCGGTGCGGAACTCGAGCATGCGGATGCCGCGTTCCACGCCGTCGCCAAGCGTCATCAGCCGCACGCCGGCAAATTGCGACAGCATGCCCGAACGTTCCGATACCTGCCGGCGCGAAAGCGTCTTGCCGTAGAGTTCTACCATGTGACGGCCAACTTCTTCACTTCGCTCTCGTCTCTTTCAGCAGGGCCGACATGTCGGCGCCGGTGATGATGCTTTCCACGGTCAGAAGATCGGTATCGGCAACCGTCTGCTCGGCGACGATCTCGCCGCGGCGCATGACGATGATGCGGTCGGCGACCTGGAACACGTGATGGATGTTGTGGGTGATCAAGAGCACCGAATGGCCGGCGTCACGCACCTCCTTGACGAAGCGCAGCACGCCATGGGTTTCCTCGACGCCGAGATTGTTGGTTGGTTCGTCGAGGATGATGACCTTGGCGGCGAACTGCATGGCGCGAGAAATCGCAATCGACTGCCGCTCGCCACCCGACAGCGTCGAGACCAGCGCATCGGCGTCGAGTTTTTTCGAGATGCCGACGCGCTTCAACAGCGCCGACGCCGCATCGCGCAATTTGGCGAAATCGAGCGGCGCGAACACGCCCAGCCATTTCAGCTTGACCGGTTCGCGCCCAAGGAAAAGATTGCGCGCAATGCTGAGATCCGGCGCCAGAGACGTATCCTGGTGGATGGTCTCGATGCCGAGGTCCATGGCATCGCGCGTCGAGCGGATCGAGACCTTCTCGCCGCGCACATAGATGTCGCCACGGTCGATCGGAAACACACCGGAAATCGCCTTGATCAGCGTCGATTTGCCGGCGCCATTGTCTCCGAGCAAGGCCACCACCTCACCCTCCTTGAGAGCAAAGGACGCATTCTTCAGCGCCCGAACGCTGCCGAAGGATTTTTGCAGATTCTGCAGCCGGAGAACTTCCATCGTCAGCCCCTTGCGGCGTTCTTCTGCAGCAAAGCGTGCAGGATGAGCATGGCGAGGATGATGAGGCCGACGAAGATGTTGTAGGCGAGGCCCGGCACGCCGATCAGCACGATGCCGTTGCGGATCGCGCGCAGCATCAGCGCGCCGACGATGGTGCCGAGGATCGTGCCGCGTCCGCCGGTCAGCGCCGTGCCGCCGACCACCACCATGGCGATCACTTCGAGCTCATAGCCGGTGCCGGCCACCGGTGAGGCGGCCGAGATGCGGAAGGCGCTGATCATGCCGGCCAGTCCCGCAAGGACCGAAGTCAGGATGAACAGCCACACCTTGACGGCGTCCGCCGGCACGCCGCGCGCCACCGCCGCGTTCCGGTTGGAGCCGATGGCGCTGATCCAGTTGCCGAGCTTGGCATAGCGCAGCACGTAGATCGCCAGCAGCGAGAGACCGATGAACCACCACAGCGAGGTGTAGAACCGGAACGACCCGACATTGAAGCTGCCGGCCAGCAGCGTGACGAAAAAGCCTGGCTGGTCCCAGGATTTCAGCGGAAAGCCCTGCGTGATGTAGAGCGCCGCCCCGCGCACCACGAGCAGCATGGACAGCGTGACCAGGAAGGACGAAATGCCGATCTTGGTGACGATCAGCCCGTTGATGGCGCCGATGGCGATGCACAGCAGAAGCCCGGCCAGAAGCGCGATGCCGATATCGACGCCTCCGTTCTGCACCAGAAGCATGACGACGACCGGCGCCAGCCCGAACACGGCACCAACCGACAGGTCGAATTCGCCCGCCGTCAGAAGCAGCGTCATGCCGAGCGCGATAATGCCGAGCTCGGGGAGGAACGCCATCATGTTGGAGATGTTGAGCGGCGACAGGAAATTGGCATCGGCGATGGCGAACACCGCGAGCAGGACAATGAGGATGACGAGCGAGGAGAATTGCGGCGAGCGCATAAGGCTCGATCTACGTTTCCCGACAGGCATTTCGTCTTCTGCGGCGATCATCATGACTGCTTGAACCATGCTTTGAAATGGTGCCCGCGGCCTGCGCCGCGGGCACCGGTTTTCACTTCGTGTCGTAGAGTTTCAGGATCGGTTCGACGCTCGAGGCGTCGTAGAGGCTGAAAGTATGGATGTCGTAGCCGATCGGTTCGCCCGACGCGGCGAGCCCGAGCAGCGCCACCGGCATGAAGCCTTGCGCAGACGGAAACTGCCAGGCGGCCGCGTTGACGAAGCCGGACTTCACGGCTTCCGCGGTTTCCTTCGAATTGCCCCAGCCGACGACCGGGATCTTGCCGGCCGGCACACCGGCGCCGTCGAACACCCGCTTGACGCTGGCCGCGACGGAATCGCCGAGCGCGATGATCGCCGGCGGATTGTTGGCCACCATATAGTCGGTCATCTTGGCAATGATGCCGGCCGGGTCGGTGCCGCAATCGACCACATCATATTTGATCCCCAACGGATCGAAGACGCTGGCGATGCCTTCGGTCTCCAGCTGCTGATAGCTGGCGCCAGGCACTTCCACCGGCAGGAACACCTTGTCGCCCTGCTTCACCATCTTGTGGTCGACAAGATACTTGGCCCAGATGACCCCCGCCTCCTTGAGATCGGCGCCGACATAGGCCTGCCGTCCGGTCGCCGGATCGTCTGTGTTGAAGAACACGATCGGGATCCCGGCCGCCTTGGCAGCCTTCACTTCCTCGGTCCACAGGCCCGGCTGGGCCGAGGTGGTGGCGATGCCGTCGGGCTTGGCCGCAAGCGCGGAATTGAAGGCCTCCTTCTGCGCCGCCATGTCGCCGCCGCTGAAGGAGATCTTGCAGGTCACCTTGAGCTGGTCGCAGGCTTTGGTCGCGCCGGCATTCCAGTCCAGCCAGAACGCATCCGACGGACCGCCATGCGACAGCAGATAGAACGTCTTCTGGCCATCCTGCGCCATTGCCGGCGAGGCAAATGCGATGCCCGCGAACACAGTCGCGGCCGCTGCCAGTTTCAATCCGAATTTCAACACTGCAATTCCTCCCTTGTTGTTGCTTCCAAGCCGGATGCACCGCCGGCAAAGGGCGACGCACAGCTGGTCAGAGACCGTTGGCGCGGAACTTGTCGTCGAGAAATTTCTTGGCCCTCGGCACGTCGTCTTCCGAAAGGTGTTCGATGATCACCGGGATGTTCGGGTTCTTCTGCGACAGGCGCTGCAGATAGAGGTCGTAGTTCAGCGAGCCGGTGCCCGGCGCGTTGAGGACCATCTCGCCAACGCCGCGGAAGGTGTGCGAGGCCAGCGCGTCGTCATCGCCGATGTCCGCATGCTTCTCGCTCTTGTCGTCGCCGGCTCGTGCGACATCCTTGGCATGCGCGATCTTGACCTTGTCGGCCAACGTGTCGAACACCTGGTTCAGCACCTTGTCCATCTGGTCGATGTTGTGGCTTTCGAAGTAGTTGGTCGGATCCATCAGCAGGCCGAGGCCCGGATGGTCGACCTGCGCGAACATCCTCACCGTTTCCTCGACCGAGCCGACGACATTGTTGACGTAGGTTTCGAGCAGGAACATTGAGCCGTGGTCATAGGCTTCCTGCGCCAGTTCGGAGATCGCCTTGCGGCACATCTCAAAACCCTCTTCGGACTTGTTCTTGGGATCGCTCATCCACTCGCTCTCGGTGTTGTAGGTACCGGTCTCCGAGATCACGTAAGGACTGCCGAGCTGGCGGGCGTTGCGGATGATTTCCTTCAGCCGATCGACATTCGCCTTGCGGTGCGCGAGGTCGGGATGAATGACATTGGTGTAGCCCGAGATGCAGCAGATCGGCAGGTCGTGGGCACGGAACGTGTCGCGAACCTTCTTGGCCTTATCCTTGGTGATCTGGCCGGCCGACAGGTCGATATCCTTGAAATGAAGGTCGAGCTGCACGGTGTTGAAACCGTGGCCACGGATCTTCTTCGCCGACTCTTCGAGGCCGTACGGGAAATAGCCCGTGAAAATACCTGCCTGCATCATAGTGTGAATTCCTCCCTGTAAGCGATTCAGTTGTCTGGTGTTTCAGTTGCGGTGATCAGGTAGCGATTTCGGAAAGCTTGACCGTGCGGCCCTCGTCGATCGAGCGATAACCCGCCTCGACCAGCGCCATGGTCTTGACGTTGTCGGCGACCGACAGCGCCGGCGGTGTGCCGGTCTTCACCGCGTGCTGGAGCTGCTCCATCACCCCGATAAAGGCATGCGGGAACCACATCGTGTCCCAGCTCGGACTGACCCACTCGCCTCCGGTCGTCTCGGTCGAGGCATAGGTCAGCGTCGAGGCAGCGCCCGTCGGCCAGCCAATGGTGCCCTTCGCGACCCCCTTGCTGCCGTCGACGCGCCAGTTGATGTGCTGGTCGTCCTTGTAGCCATCCTGACGCGGACCGGACCAGACATCCTCCAGCGACACGGCAAGCACACCGGACGGGAAGCGCAGCGTCGACACGGTGATGCCGTCGGAATGGTCGAATGTCGTGCGCGGATCCTTGCGTGTCAGCGTGGTGATCTCGTCGGGATCGCCGAACAGAAAGCGCAGCACGTCGAGATGATGCACGCTCATATTGGCGAGCGTCAGCCGGTCATAATCCTCGAGGAAGCTCTGCCAGTGCGGGATGGCGTGCATGTCGATCTGCGCGAAGACGATGTCGCCCAGCGCGCCGCTGTCGATGATCTGCTTCAAGACGCGCATCGACTGGTCGTAGCGCATGTTCTGGTTGACCGAGAGGATCTTGCCGGCCTTGGCCGCCTCGTCACGCAGCTTGACCGCTTCCTCGACCGACAAGGCCAACGGCTTCTGCGCCAGGATCGCCTTGATGTGCTTCTGCTTCAGCGCGTGACGGATCAGCGCCGGCTGCAGGTCGGGCGGGAAAGCAAGGTCGATGATCTCGACATTTTCGTCCTCGATCAGTTTTTCCGGTGTGTCGTGGACGGTCGGAATGCCCCAGCGCGTCGCCACCTTCTCGGCGCTGGTCCTGGTGCGCGAGGCGATTGCCACCACCGGGAACCCAGCTTCCTTGTAGGCGGCCAGATGGCACTCGGCCATGATCATGCCTGCGCCGACGCAGCCGATCTTGTATTCCTTCGTGCGGACCTTCACGTCCGGCTCGAAGCCCTTGTTTGCCATCTCTTCCTCCCGAAACTCATTCCTTGCGGCTGTCATCGTGCCAACGCTCCGCCGCTCTGTTCGAAATAATGCACTCTGGCCGGCTCGCAGGATATCGCCACCATGGCATCCGGCCGGATGTCGGGCTGACCGCGCAGCAATGCCTTCAGCCGCGCCTGCCCGGCAGCGAGCGTCACCACGGTGTAGCCGCCAAGCGGCTCGACCTCGAACACTCGCGCCGGGCGGCCCGGGCCCCCGTCCGCCCACGGTCTAACCTTGATGTCTTCCGGCCTCAGCCCGATCTCCACGGCGTCGGCGGGCGCTGTCTTGTCGTCGATGCGAATCGTGCCTTCAGCCGCTTCGACACCGCCCTCGCCGCGCGCCGATCTGAGGATGTTCATCATCGGCGAACCAAGCAGCCTTGCCACATAGGTGCTGGCCGGGCGGTCGTAGATCTCTGCCGGCGTACCGATCTGCCTGATCTTGCCGTCCTCCAGGATGGCGATGCGATCGGCGACCGACATCGCCTCTTCCTGGTCATGCGTGACGTAGATCAGCGTCTTGCCGAGTTCGCGCTGGATGCGCTTCAGCTCGACGCGCGTTTCCTCGCGCAGCCTGGCGTCGAGCGCCGAGATCGGATCGTCCATCAGATAGGCATTGGGATCGCGCACCAGAGCCCGCGCGATCGCCACGCGCTGCCGCTCCCCGCCCGAAAGCTGTCCCGGCGGCTTGTGCAGGATATGGCCGATATGCAGCTTCGCCGCGACGTCGGTGACCCGCCGCTTGATCTCGGTCTCGGCGACCCGGCGTTCGACAAGGGGAAAGCGGACATTTTCGAGCGCGCTCATATGCGGAAACAGCGCCAGGTTCTGGAACACCATCGCCACGTTGCGCTCGGCCGGCGACATCGCGTTGACCGGCCTGCCTCCGATCAGGATTTCGCCGGTGTCAGGTGTCTCCAGCCCGAGCACCAGGCGCAGGATCGTCGACTTGCCCGACAGCGGCGGTCCGAAGAAGCAGAAGAACTCATTGTCGTTGACGGTGAACGAGGCGTCGTCGACGGCAAGTGTGTTGCCGTAGCGTTTGGTCACGTTGCGAAAGACGATATCGGCCATGGCTCAGGTCGCTCCACGGATCAGTGACAGGTAGCGAACGCCGGCGCCGCCCCTCATCCGCCTGCCGGCACCTTCTCCCCGTATAGGGACGGGGAGAAGGGAGAAGCTCCAACGATGACGCCCCCCTCTCCCCGTCTCTACACGGGGAGAGGGTAAGGGTGAGGGGCGGCGCCAACTTGCGAAAATTTGCCGGACCAACATCTCAGCCTCCCACCCTCATGGCGCGGCCGGTGGCAGCGTCGAAGACGCGCACCGACGACGTAGTGGGGGCGATGACAGCGGTGTCGCCGATAGTCAGTCCGACATCATTGTCGAACACCGTTTTCACAGCCGCCTCGCCCTGGCCGAGATGAACGATGGTGCGCGCACCGATCCGTTCGACAAAGGTCACCGGCATTGCGAGGCCCTGCCCATTCTGCACCAACGTCGCCTGTTCAGGCCGGAATCCGTAAAGCACCTCGCCGCGCGCACCACGCATGGCCGCTGCGAGTTCGCCCGGCAGCGGCGGCGTGACGCCCAGCGGTCCGAGATCGACGACCAGTCCGCGGTCGCTCTCCGCTGGCCTGCCTTTGAGCAGGTTCATGCCCGGCGCACCGATAAAGCGGGCGACGAAGACATTGGCCGGATCGTTGTAGACCTCGAGCGGCGTGCCGACCTGCTGCAGCACGCCATGATCCATGACCGCGATGCGGTCGGCCATGGTCATCGCCTCAAGCTGATCGTGGGTGACATAGACCATGGTCTGGCGGAACTGCCGCTGCAGCTGCTTCAGTTCGGTGCGCATGACGGCCCGGAAAGCGGCGTCGACATTGGACAGCGGCTCGTCGAGCAGGAAGATCGCCGGCTCCATGATCGCCGAGCGGCCGATCGCCACCCGCTGCAAGATGTTGACCGACAGCCTGTCGGCCTTGCGGTCGAGCAGCGGCGTCAGCTGCAGCATCTCAGCGATAGCGCCGACACGGCGGTCGATCTCGGCTTTGGCAGCCCCTCGCATTTTTGGTCCATAGGCAAGGTTCTGGCGCACCGTCATATGCGTGAAGATGGCGTAGTTCTGGAAGACGAAGCCGACGCCGCGCCGGCCCATCGGCACGCCGGCCATGTCGCGCTCGCCAAACAGGATCTTGCCGCCGGTCGGCTCTTCCATGCCGGCGATCATGTTCATCGTCGTCGACTTGCCGCAGCCCGACGGGCCGAGCAGCGCCATGAACTCGCCGTCTGATATTGCCAGGTCCATGGTCTTGAGCGCGGTAAAGTCGCCGAATTTCTTGACCAGGTTCTGCAAGTGGATCGCGCTCATGCCGTTACCTCGCGTGCCCGCGCCATGCGCTTCATGGCAAACACCGCGACGATCGACAGCACGACCAGAATGGCCAGCGCGATCGCCGCCACATAGCCCCAGATCAAATCCTGAGTGGTGAGCTTGTAGATGTAGACCGAGATGGTTTCGGTGGCGACGCCTGGACCGCCGCCGGTCATGATGTAGAGCGTGTCGAAGATCTTGAAGTTCTCGATCACCCGGATCGCCAGCGCGATGATGATGATCGTCTTCATCTTCGGCAGCACGATGGTGACGAAGCGCTGCCAGGGATTGGCGCCGAGCAGCGTCGCCGCCTTGATCTGATCCTCCGGCACGCCGACCAGACCGGCAAGCAGGATGAGGAACATCAGCGGCGTCCACTGCCAGATGTCGGCGACCATCACCGCGATCAGCGCCAGAGTCGGATCCGACAGCCAGGCGATGGTGACGGGAGATCCGGTGAGCGCCGACAAGATGTCGTTCACCGGCCCTCTCGACTGGAACAGCATGAAGAACATGTAGCCGGCCACCGCCGGCACCACCATCATCGGCATCAGCAGGATCGAATAGAAGGCGCGCTTGCCCGGGAAATCGTCGGCAAACAGCGTCGCCAGCGCCAGCCCAAGCAGGAATTCCGCCGGCACGCAGACGATCATGACGATGGCCGTACGCTTCAGCGCGCTCCAGAAG
>NZ_RZQI01001011.1:0-2023 GCF_003998335.1 Mesorhizobium sp. M7A.F.Ca.CA.002.05.1.1
CCTCGTCACCGAAATGGGCGTGACCAAGCACCATTTTTCCGCAGGCGTGAAAGCGCAGCAGGGGATCGAGTTCTGAGCGTTTCTTACCCTCCCCACAAGGGGAGGGTGAAGTAGATCACGCCACGATGACCATGACCGCGACCAACCCAAACAGCGCGATCAGCAGATAGTCGGCGACGCGATAGAGTTTCAGCGCTCGCCTTATGTCGACGCTGTCGGCCTCGCGCCGCCCACCTTCGCCCATGAAGACGTCGTCCACGAGCACGCCGCCGTAGCTGCGCGGCCCGGCGAGCGCCAGGCCGAGCGCACCGGCCATCGCCGCTTCCGGCCAGCCGGCATTGGGTGAGCGGTGTTTTTTCGCGTCGCGCCACACCGCATGCCAGGCATTTTTCGCATCAGCGCCTTTGACGAAGAACGCCGCCAGCACGATCAGCAGCGCCGTCAGCCGCGACGCCGGCAGATTGATCCAGTCGTCGAAGCGCGCCGCCGCCCAGCCGAAGGCCTCGTGGCGCGGGGTGCGGTGGCCGATCATCGAATCGGCGGTGTTGGCGGCCTTGTAGGCGGCGCCGCCGGCCAGGCCGCCGACGCCGGTCCAGAAGGCGGGGGCGACGATGCCGTCGGAGAAATTCTCAGCCAGGCTCTCGATCGCGGCGCGGCAGACGCCGGCCCTGTCGAGCGTTTCAGGGTCGCGGCCGACGATTCGCGAAACGGCAAGGCGGGCCAGAGCGAGGCCACCGGTGTCGAGCGCGTCCGCCACAGCCTCGACATGCTCATAGAGGCTCTTCTGCGACAGAAGCGACGTTGCCAGAAGGGCAGTGATGACCAGGCCCATGGGAACGAACCAGAACAGGATCTGCACGCCCAGGCCAATTATCGCCGGCACCAGCACGATGACCAGCAGCGCCTGGACACCACGCTTGCGACGCAGCGCGTCGGGATCAGTGGCGCGGTTGAGCCTGCGGTCGAGAAAGGATATCAGCCTGCCGAACCACGTCACCGGATGGCCGATGGCGCGAAACAGCCAATCGGGGTAACCGAGGGCGAATTCGACGGCCAATGACAGGAAAGCGATCAGGACTGACATGAAGCTTCTTAATGGGGCGGTTGTGGACCATGGTGGAAGTCTTGGCCGCGCGAGGGCGCTTTTCCCCAACGCCCTGCTGCCATTCGTCGACCTCTCGACCGGTATCAATCCGCACTCCTACCCGCTTTTCGACCTGCCCGCCACCTCGCTGTCGCGGTTGCCGGAAGCCGCGCGCACGCGTGAGCTGACAGAGATCGCTGCCAGTGCCTATGGGGCGCCGTCGCCAGCCAATATCGTGGCGGCACCGGGCACGCAGATCCTGTTGCCGCGCGTCGCCTCGCTGATTACCCCCGGAAGGGCGCTGGTGCTGGGTCCGACCTACGCCGAACATGCCCGCGCAGCAGTGATCGCCGGGCACGCGGTGACCGAGGTCGGCGATTTCGCTGACCTGGCGGACGCCGACCTTGCCATCATGGTCAATCCGAACAATCCAGATGGACGTGTCATCGCGCGCGACCGGTTGCTGGCTCTGGCTGCCGGATTGCGCGCCAAGGGCGGGCTGCTGGTTGTCGACGAGGCGTTCATGGATGTTGGGCCGCGCGAGCATAGCCTCTGCGGCGATGTCGGCCAGGGCGGCGTCGTCGTGCTGCGCTCGTTCGGCAAGTTCTTTGGTCTGGCCGGCCTGCGGCTCGGTTTTGCGCTTTCCGATCCTGTGACGGTCGAACGGCTGGAAACACAATTCGGGCCATGGGCCGTCGCCGGCCCGGCGCTGGAATACGGCATTCGCGCGCTTGCCGATATCGGCTGGCAGGACGCGATGCGGGCGGCGCTGGCTGATGAATCGGCGCGGCTCGATGCGCTGTTCGGCCGCTTCGGTATTCCCGTTATGGGTGGCACCACGCTGTTCCGTTTTCTTCGCCTACCGCATGCTGCCGATTTGTTTGCCGCGCTCGGCGGGCGCGGCATTCTGCTTCGCCATTTTGCCGATCGGCCTGACGT
>NZ_RZQI01001012.1:0-2021 GCF_003998335.1 Mesorhizobium sp. M7A.F.Ca.CA.002.05.1.1
GTGCTGGACCGTGGCGAAGAAGGTCGCGGCGGCGCTCGCATCGAAATCCGCCGGCAATTCGCCTTCGGCAACGCCGCGCTCCAGACGCTTCTGCAGTGCGGTGTGGTTTTCGGCGCGACGACGGCGCAGGTCGTCGCAGATGGCGCCGCGGCTCGAATCCTGATGCAGTGCGCCCAGCGTGATCAGGCAGCCCTGCGGACGATCGCTCTGCGCATAGGCCCTCGCCGTCAGGCTCAGGAATTGTTCGATCGCCTGCCGCGCAGTCGGAGCTTCCTCCAGCGCCAGCCAGATGTCGGCACCCTCGGTGTGCGAGTAAAAATCCGTCGCCTCCAGGAACAGCGCCTCCTTGCTGCCGAAGGCAGCGTAGAGGCTGGGCGAGTTGATGCCCATGGCGGCGGTCAGCTCGCTCATCGACGCGCCTTCGTAACCACGGGCCCAGAACACCTCCATCGCGCGGCGCAGGGCTGCGGTTCGATCGAAAGTGCGGGGGCGGCCTCGTTCCGGCATGATGCTCTTTTCTGTGTTGATCGATACATAATTAAGTTGACGCCGACGGGCAAGGCTGACAGGTATTTATGTATCGATCGTTACAAAAGGAGAAATCGATGTCATCCAACCAACTGGGCGGCAAGGCCGCGCTCGTCACCGGCGGCAGTCGCGGCATCGGTGCGGCGATTGCGCGACGGCTCGCGGCCGACGGCGCCAGTGTCGCGCTAACTTATGTGCATGGCGAGGAGCAGGCCCGCTCGGTTGTCGCCGAAATCGAGGCCAAGGGCGGCCGCGCCATCGCGATCAAGGCCGACAACCGCGATGCGGTGGCCATAGACAAGGCCGTCGATGACGCAGTGACCGCCTTCGGCCGGCTCGACATCCTGGTCAACAGCGCCGGCATCTGGCGGGCCGCCCCCATCGACACGCTGTCGCTCGCAGATTTCGACGAGACCATGGAGGTCAATCTCCGGGCTCCATTCATCGCCTCGAAGGCGGCGGCCGTGCATATGGGTGAGGGCGGCAGCATCATCTCGATCGGCAGCAACCTTGCCGAGAGGGCGACCGACGGCAGCCTCACGGCCTATTCGGCCAGCAAGGCGGCGCTGGTCGGCCTGACCAGGGCGCTGGCGCGCGACCTCGGCCCGCGCGGCATCACCGCCAACGTCGTCCATCCCGGTTCGACCGACACCGACATGAACCCGGCCGACGGCCCGCATGCCGAGCATCAGCGCCGGAAAATGGCAACACCGCGTTTCGGCAAGGCCGATGACATTGCCGGCATGGTCGCCTGGCTTGCAGGCCCTGAAGGCCGCTTCGTCACCGGCGCTGCCCTGACCATCGATGGCGGCGCCAACGCCTGATCCCGAGAGATTTCCGGCTGGGGCGGAACAACCCTCCGCTCCAGCCGTCACGATCTTGTGAAACCGTTCTGCAACAGGCTTTCCAAAATTTATGAAAGCTTAACGAAATCGGTATGAATCAGTATAGTCGCGCCTTACATCCGCCATGCGGTGAGCGGGACGATCTAGCGTGCGGAACGGGAACCGGTTGCGGCCGGAGCGGGTGATTCATGAAATTCCTCGGAAACAAAGCAACCGTGATGCCGCTGGTGGCGATCGCGGCAACGCTGGCTTTCGGTGTACCCCAGGCAGGCGCGCAGGGGCTGTTCGACATGCTTTTCGGCGGCGGCGTAAAGCACGCGCCGAAAGGCGAGTTTCCGCCCCCGCCACCGAAGCACAAGCCAAAGCCGAAGGCTCCGGCCAGCGGTGGCGGTGGCGGCGCGAGAATCAGCAGCCCATCCTATTACACCTACAAGGCGGACCGGCTGGTTCGCGTCGACTTCTCGGCGCTGGCCCCGACGCCAGAGCCGGCGGCGCCACAGGATGCGGCTTTCGTGCCGTCGGCAACGGGCGCTGCGTTTCGTGAAGCGGTTGCCAGCTTGGCTGACTACGAACTCTTAGCCGAGCCCGACATCGCCAAGGCGCTGATCGCGTATTACTCGGCCAATCCGGATTTCATCTGGATAAGCG
>NZ_RZQI01001013.1:0-2017 GCF_003998335.1 Mesorhizobium sp. M7A.F.Ca.CA.002.05.1.1
ACGACCCGCCATTGGGGAATTCGAAAGCCCAGGGCACGTCGGTTGGGCGCCCCCACAGCTCGGAGTTGATGAAGTTGGCGACGCGCACCAGGCCAAGGCCGACCGGCACGCCGGCCGCCACGACGTCAAACAGCGACCAGGTGCGGATGCCGCGCTTGATGGAAAACAGCGTCATGGCGAGGATGACGCCAAGCAGGCCGCCATGGAACGACATACCGCCTTGCCAGACCGCCAAGATATCGAGCGGGTGGGCGATGTAGCGTGGCAGATCATAGAACAGCACATAGCCGGTGCGGCCGCCGAGCACGACGCCGATGGCCGCCCAGACGATGAAGTCGTCGAGATCCTCCGGCTTCATCGGCAGGACGCCGTTCGGCCACAGCCTGGCATTGGCGGCGAGCCGCTTGGCGTACCACCAGGCAAACAGGATGCCGACGATATAGCCGACGCCATACCAGTGCACCGCCAGCGGCCCGATCTGGATGAGGATCGGGTTGATGTCGGGGAAGGGCAAGGAGGCCAGCGGCAGCAGGAAATATTCGTTCAACGGGGAACTCTCATTGCGAAACGCGTTTGCGCGCGGACCATGCGGCAGGGTTTTGGCAGGGTCAAGGCAAGGTGGGCGCCCTCGACTTGATGCCGCAGCGCGGCGCAACATGCTTGCATTCGACGCGCAGCGCCACTACGTCAATTTGTGCAAGCGCGAGGATTTGCCATGTCGACCGGACCGAACCGCATTCTCGATGAATTCGCCAAGCTGATGACCGACGCCGCCGGCGCCGCCCAGGGCGTGCGCCGGGAGGTGGAGACGGCCTTCAAGGGGCAGGCCGAACGCATTCTCAACACCATGGACGTGGTGCAGCGCGAAGAGTTCGAAGCCGCGCGCGAGATGGCCGCCAAGGCGCGGGAAGAAAACACTCGCCTTGCCGCCCGCATCGAGGCGCTCGAGGCGAAGCTTGCCGAACTGGCCGGCGACGCCACACCAGCGACGGCGGCCAAGCCGCGCACAAAAAATAATCGTTAAACTTTTCCACATAGCCCGATCCTGAAAAGCGCTTTGCCGTGAATCGCTTAACGGCATTGCATGAATCTTTGTGACAGCGGCTTTCCACATGCGAATGACGCAGTGCGAAAAATTGGGCTGTTCACGCGACTCCCGATCAATAGACTGAATTTGTTGCATGATTCGGAGCAGGGTCATGCGACCGGGCGGTGGGGTCCGGTCTGGGGTCTTTGCGTCGAGAAGGTAGTCTTTTGCGCGAAGAAAGTCCTGGCCGTCCGAGTTCTAGACAAGATTGTTCGTTGTGTGTGCCCTCCCGCGGAGCGTGTGGCGGCGCTCGTACAGAACGACAGGAAGCATTCCATGGAACTTCTCGAACTCGAATTCTCCCGCGAAATCCATCCGGTGGATGTTATCGAGCAGGTGGCCCACAACAACGACTGGTCCTTTGAGCGGGCCGGCGACGACGAGATTTCGATCTCGGTTGCCGGAAGCTGGACCGACTATCACGTCTCCTTCTCGTGGATGGAGGATTTCGAGGCGCTGCACCTTGCCTGCGCCTTCGACATCAAGGTGCCGGAGACCCGCGCGCTGGAAGTGATGCGGCTCTTGTCGCTGATCAACGAGCAGATGCTGTTTGGCCATTTCGACCTCTGGGAGCAGGAGGGCGCGATCATGTTCCGCCAGTCGCTGCTGCTGGCCGGCGGGGTCGAGCCGTCGAGCCAGCAGGTCGAAGTGTTGCTGTCGTCGGCGCTGGAAGCCTGCGAATGCTATTTCCAGGCGTTCCAGTTCGTTGTCTGGTCGGGAACCTCGGCCAAGGACGCCCTGGCCGGCGTGCTGTTCGAGACCTACGGCAACGCCTGAGTCCCCGCAAGGCAGACAAGAACCAAGATGAGTTCGAACAGCGAGCGTAAGCCCGAGATCAGTTTTGCCGATTTCGATCGTGTCGACATCCGCGCCGGCACGATCGTCGAGGCCGAGCCGTTTCCCGAGGCGCGCAAGCCCGCATTCAAGCTG
>NZ_RZQI01001014.1:0-2017 GCF_003998335.1 Mesorhizobium sp. M7A.F.Ca.CA.002.05.1.1
CGCTGGAAGTGCTGCGATTGCCGGACTCGATCGCGCCCGGCCTCAACGCGGCAAAGAAGTTTTCGCCAAGCGTCATCCAGGGCAGTCTCGGTCAGGGTGGTGCCCTTGGCCGGCAGATCAAGCCGGCGCCTTCGCGGATGCCCTCGCCCGGCAATGATGACGATGCGGTCTCCGCCGTGTCGATACCGGTCATGGGCCGTATCGCCGCCGGTGTGCCGATCGATGCCATCCAGCATCAGACGCATTCGATCTCGGTGCCGCCGGACATGATCATGGGCGGCGCCCACTATGCGCTGGAGGTTAAGGGCGACTCGATGATCGAGGCCGGTATCTTCGACGGCGACACCGTCATCATCCGTAATGCCGACACGGCGAACCCCGGCGAGATCATCGTGGCGCTGGTCGATGAAGAGGAAGCGACGCTGAAGCGGTTCCGCCGCAAGGGCGCTTCCATCGCTCTCGAAGCCGCCAATCCGGCCTATGAAACCCGTATTTTCGGCCCAGACAGGGTCAAGGTGCAAGGCAAGCTCGTCGGCCTCATCCGCCGCTACTGAGGCGGCTGCGGGTTGGCCGCTGGCTTCTCGGGTTTCTTGAAGGGTGCCAGCCCCCTCGCCTCACGAGAGTATTTGCGTTGCGTGTGCCAGGGCCGATATGGGCTGTTCACCGCGAAGCTGATTGTCGCCGGCGTGGTCGCCGATTGGCGATCGAAGAAGACCGCGGCACTGCCTTTGCGAGCCAGTTGCCGCTTGGTGATGACGAGAACCAGCGGATTGTGACAGGCGTCATAGGCGGTGGCGTCATTGATGACGATCAGCTCGGCGAAGCCACAGGCTTTCCAGGTGTCCTTGCGGTCCTCGACATAGGCAATGATCGCACCGGACATATGCCTGGCCACGCAAACGCCTGAGGAGCAATAGAACGGCGATCCCGGCGGTAGCTCAACGGCGTCCGCGACGTCGAATTGCCCATCGCTCTTGTCGAACACCTCTGGCACGACGATGGTTTCTGATGTCAGGGCGCGTTTCCAGTTGTCGACGGTGAATTCGTTCGGCCGTTCCCGGCTGACGGCAAGCTCGCCGCCACCGATCGGCAACGCCACCAGCCGGGCGTCTTCCGAGATCAGCACATCCGGCGTGCGCGTATCCGAGACGGTCAGCAAGCCTGCCAGCGCGAATGGCAGAGCAGCGAGCCGCAGCCAAGTTGTCGCCATCGTCGCGATGACCAGGGCAATTGTCACCAGCAGGACAGATTGCTGCGAAATCAGCCCAACCCCATCGACAGGCGAACGTTCGGAGATCCAACCCGATATGGCGATCATCACCGTCAGGCCCTTGCCCATCAGGTAGAGGGCCGGCCAATCCAATCCGAAAGGCATCAGCAGCGCGCTTGCGACAGCCAGGAACATGACGACGGTGACGATCGGCATAACCGCCAGATTGGCGAACAGGCTGAGCGGCGACACACGCTGAAAATGCCAGATGGCAAACAGCGTCGTGGCGCTGCCGGCGATGATGGAGGTCATGGCAAGGCCGGTTGCCGCGAGCACGAACTTTCGCGTCAGGAAACCGGGCATGGATCGCTTTGGGGGCGGCGGTCTTGCTTTTCCCGCGCGGTGATCGGCCCAGCCGGCATAGGCGCCGACCAGAGCCGCGGTCGCGGCGAACGACATCTGAAAACTCGGGCCGACCACCTCATGCGGCGACACCACGATGACGGCGATCGCCGAGATCGCCAGATTGCGCATGGTGAGTGCTGCTCGATCGAACAGCACGGCAATCAGCATCACCGCCAGCATGATGAAGCTGCGCTCGGCGGCAACGACGACTCCAGAGATGATGAGATAGGCCGCGATCGAGAACAGTGCGGCGAAGGCGGCATACTTCTTGACCGGGCGACGCGCGGAAAAGTCGGGAAACAAGGCGAAGGCGCCGCGCAGCAAGCCCATGATGGTGCCTGCGACCAGCGCCATGTGCAGTCCCGAAATCGAGATGATGTGGTAGATGCCGGTACGTCGCAT
>NZ_RZQI01001015.1:0-2014 GCF_003998335.1 Mesorhizobium sp. M7A.F.Ca.CA.002.05.1.1
CCGCTGGCTGCTTCGTGGGTGAAGGTTCCCGTGCCTGCGCCGCCGACGATCGCGCAGTCCAGCTTCTGCTTCCTGATTGCGGCGATCGTATCCGCCGTTCGCGTCGCGGCCTGGCCGATAGCGTCGCGTCGCTCCTGTTCGGCGCGCAGGTGCTGGGCGCGCCCGTGATAGGATTGCAGGCCACCGAACACCAGGTGGCGGCTTCTCGCTATGCGGACCGCCAGTGCCGCTGCGGGGGCGCCAGGTTCCACGCCGCAGCGACCGCCACTGACGTCGATCTCGACCAGCACTGTCAACCGCGTGGCAAAGGATTCGGCCACTGCCTCGATCTGGTCGACCACGGCCGCGCTATCGGCACAGAGCGAGATTTTCGACATTCTGGACAGCGCGGCCAGTCGCGCCAGCTTGCGGGAGGAAACGACCTCGTTCGAAACGAGAATGTCGCCTATACCTCCCCAGGCGAGAACCTCGGCCTCCGCTGTCTTTTGCACGCATTGGCCGATCGTCCCTCTGGCAATCTGCCAGTGAGCAATGACCGGGGACTTGTGGGTTTTCGCGTGAGCGCGCAACCGCACACCTGCTTTACGGCAGAATGCGGCCATACGGTCGAGATTTCCTTCCATTGCATCGAGATCGATGATGAGGGCAGGGGTATCGATATCCGCTTCGCTCATTCCGGGCTCGGCAGGCGGGCGCTGGACCATTTTGTCTTTCTCCGATCGCGATGATGCCAATCAGGACCACGCAGGCGAGGGATCGTCCTTGCCTGATATGCGAGACGATCGACGGACAACCCGCATCATCCGCGTCAGGCGGCTATCGACGATCGCGTCTGCTGCGAGAGGGTTTCGAAATTGTCGCGAATATAGGCCGCGGCACGCAAGGCGAGCGCCGAGATGGTGGCCGTCGGATTGACGACGCCGCCGGTGGTGAGCACGCTTCCATCGACAATGAAGAGGTTTGGCACCTCCCAGGTCTGGTTCCATTGGTTGACGACGGATGTCGATGGGTCGCTGCCCATCCGGCAGGTGCCGATCATGTGCCAGGCTGGTGTGCGATAAACGCCCTCCTTGTCGCGATAATCATGCAGCCGATATTCGAAAGCACCGCAGGCCTTTGCGAGCTCTTCGAGGCGATCCAGCATGTAGTTCATCATACGCTTGTCGTTCTCGCCGGGCGCGTAGCGGGTCTTTGCCGCAGGCACGCCATCGGAATCCTTCAGCACAGGATCCAGCGTCACGCGGTTTTCCGGATTGGGCAGATCGTCGCCAATGGCGAAAACGCCGATGGAATGGCCGAAGTGGCGCTCGAACCAAGGGTGATGGTCGCGGCCCCATGGCGCGTGGGCCGGCGTGAACCAGCCTGCCGCAAGCTCTCCGGCCGACGGCGTGGAGGTGATGCAATTGAAGTTGAAACCGTTGACGAAACCGCGCGACACGTCCGTCTCGGCAAACTGCCGCGACAGCAGGGATGCGACGTAACCGATATGACCGTCGACAGGCTCGTCGACCCACATTTCGCAGGCAACCAGCGTGTGGTGCAGAAGATAACGTCCGACCTGATCATTGGCGTTGGCAAGATTGTCGGATGCAAGAAGGAGCCGTGGCGTTCCGATGCCGTTCGCGGCCACGATAACCAGTTTTGCGCCCTGGAAATGTTGCTTCCCGGTCTTGCGGTCGACATAAAGAGCGCCGCTCGCGCGGCCGTCCGGGTCCTTCTCGATCTTGAGCACGCGGGCGTTGATGCGCAGTTCGCAGCCGGCATCCAGAGCCTTGGGCCAGATGGACAGCGAATATTTGCTCATCGATCCACGTGGGCAGCCGTTGCATGTGCCGCAGTTGTTGCAGGCCGGCCGACCGTCATAATCCTCGGAGATCGCCGCAGCCTCGACCGGCCACCAGTGCCAGTCAAGCGCATCGAAACCGGAAGCAAGGCGCTTCGCCACCTTGGACACAGGCATCGGCGGGGTCGGACAGCGGTCTCGTGGCGGCATGGCCAGGTCGCCGGCAAGGCC
>NZ_RZQI01001016.1:0-2013 GCF_003998335.1 Mesorhizobium sp. M7A.F.Ca.CA.002.05.1.1
CGCACGCACCGAGACCTGGCCGACGACAGCCGGATTGGTCGCGGCGGTCGCGGCCCAGGCGCTGTCGGGCTCACGCATCGCAGCGATATCGGACGTCGAGATATCGGCCGAATAGATCTTGATGCCCTTGTTCAAGCCCGCTTCGTCGACGGCGATCTTCACGCCCTTGGCAAATTCGTCATAGGGAGCAAACATCACCTTGATGTCGGGATGCGCCGTCAGCACCGAACGCGCCTGGTTGGCGACTGAGTTGGCAATCGGATTGTCGAGCGTGCCGAACATCGCGACTTCCTTGATGCCGGCATACTTCTTCTTGACGTCGACCCAGGTCTCGTTGCGGCGGTCGAGCGGCGCGATGCCGGCGACATAGACATAGCCGGCATTCCAGCTTTCGCCATTGTCCTTGACCGCCTGCTCGAGGGCGAGGCGCGCCAAGTCGCGGTCGGACTGTTCGATCTGCGGGATCTTGGGATTCTCGACATTGACGTCGAACGCCACCACCTTGATGCCGGCGTCGACCGCACGCTGGGCGGCGTCCTTCATCGATTCCGTCAGGCCGTGCTGGATGATGATGCCCTGCACGCCAAGCGCGATGGCCTGATCGACCATGTCGGACTGAAGGGCGGCATCCTGGCGGCTGTCGAGGACACGCAGGTCGATGCCGAGCGCCTTCGACTGCGCCTCGACGCCCGACAGATAGGCCTGGAAGAAGTCGCCGGTCGAGAGATAACGCACCAGCGCGATCTTGACGCCGGGCTTGTCGAAAGGCGCCGGCTTGTCCGCGGCAAAAGCCGGGACCTGCATCAGCATGGTTGCGCCGGCCAATCCGAGCGCCACCTTCCCCAGAAGTCTTCTTGTAATGCTCACTTTGTTTTCCTCCACTCTTGTTGAACCCAAAATCCTGTTCCGGTCGAAAGCTACCTCCTGCCCCTGCCCGAAAGCGCAAAGGTGAAGACAAGGGCGACGACCAGAACCACGCCCTTGACGAAATCCTGCGTGTAGTAAGGCGCGTTCATCATCGTCAGGCCTTGCAGCAAGATGCCGACGAACAGCGCGCCGATGGCGGTGCCGAAGGCGTTCGGCTTGGCGGCACCTAGCACCGCGTAGCCGATCAGCGCCGCGGCGACCGCATCGAGCAGCAGATTATTACCCGAGGCGATGTCGCCGCGTCCAAGCCGGGCAGCGAGCAAAATGCCGCCGATCGAGGCAAAAACTCCTGAAATAACGTAGGCCCAGATCTTGTATGCCTTGACAGGCGCACCGGCGAGTTCGGCGGCGCGCTCATTGCTGCCCACGGCATACATCATGCGACCGAAACGTGTGTATTCGAGGAAGAACCAGATCAGCACGGCGAGCACGAGCAGGACCACCACCGACACCGGAATGAGGTTCGGGATGAAGAAATCGAAACGGTGGCGGCCGAGCGCCAGGAAGGCGTCGGAGAATTTGCCGCTGGCGACCGAACCGTCCGGCATGGTCATGCCGGTGGCGATCGAGCGGCCTTCGGTTGGAATGCGCTGCAGGCCGACGAGCAGGAACATCATGCCGAGCGTCGCCAGCAGATCGGGCACGCGCATGTAGACGATCAGCCAGCCATTGATCAGGCCGACAATTGCGCCGATGAGCAGGCAGACGACGACCGCGACAAGGGCGTTCTGCTCCAGCACCACCATCACATAGGCGGCCGCCATCATGGCTGACGTGGCGACGGAGCCGATCGAGAGATCAAAGCCGCCGACGACCAGCGTGGCGGTGACGCCGAGCGCCAGCACGCCGGTGATGGCGACCGACTGGAAGATGAAAACGGCACTTTGCGGCGAAACGAAACCGTCGGCGGCGATCGAGAAATAGGCGACGAGCCCGAACAAGAGCACGATGAACCCGTAGCGGATGGCGTGGTCGCGCAATGTCATCCGGCGCTCCCGCGCGCTGCTGCCGTCTTTATCCAATCCGAACCCATGCTCTCTCCATTCCAATTCCTATCGCCCGCGCTCAGGCCGCACTGTGCAGCGG
>NZ_RZQI01001017.1:0-2012 GCF_003998335.1 Mesorhizobium sp. M7A.F.Ca.CA.002.05.1.1
GTATCTCGCTGGGTTCGACCACCGAGGGGGAACTGCGCGCCGGCCTCGGCGTTGTCACCAAGCTTTTGCTCGGCGATCCCGAGCACCTGCTGCTCGCTATCTAGCGAGTGCGCCGCTATCCGGGTGATGCCGGCCTGCGAAAGGCAGCCTCCTGCGCTTCCGGTACTCACGTACGAAAAGTACGCTCCGTTCCGGTTCTCGGAGGCTCCCATTCTCGGCTCGGCCTGACCCGAATCCCGGCGCACTCTTCGGCACTGGTTGCTCAAGAATTGTGCGGAATGGGAAATATTGTCATGATATTATTTTTCCGATTGACATGATTTGGCGCGTTCCGCATCGTTAAGGGGCACAGGCTTCTCCAGCACGGGGAATTTATTTGTCCGCATCAGCGCCCATCATCAAGATCGACGGCATCTCGAAGAGCTTCGGCAGCTTCAAGGTGCTGGACGGCCTGTCGATGCAGGTCATGCCCGGCGAGAAGCTGGCGCTGATCGGCCCGTCGGGCTCGGGCAAGACGACGATCCTGCGCATCCTGATGACACTTGAGCGCATCGATGGCGGTCATATCCAGATCGACGGCGAGCAGCTCTACCACATGGAACGCAATGGCCAGCTGCTGCCCGCCGATGAGCGGCATCTGACAAGGATGCGGCGGAAGATCGGCATGGTGTTCCAGCTGTTCAACCTGTTTCCGCACAAATGCGTCATGGACAATGTCACGCTGGCGCCGATGCTGACCAAGGGCACGCCACGCGCCGCCGCCGAAAAGCGGGCGATGGAACTGCTCGAAATGGTCGGCATGGCCGACAAGGCCAAGTCCATGCCGGCGCAGCTATCCGGCGGGCAGAAGCAACGCGTCGCGATCGCCCGGGCACTCGCGCTGTCGCCGAAGATCATGCTGTTCGACGAGGTGACGTCGGCGCTCGATCCGGAGCTCGTCGAGGAGGTGATGAACGTCATGCGCAAACTCGCCGCCGAGACCGACATGACCATGCTGCTGGTCACCCACGAGATGGGTTTCGCCCATGATTTCGCCGACCGGGTGCTGTTCTTCGATCGTGGCAGAATCGTCGAGGAAGGCAAGCCGGACGAGATTTTCCGCAATCCCAAGCAGGAGCGCACGCAAGGCTTCCTGAAGAAGATCATCGCGGCCGGACATCGCGTCTGACCGTAATGCCGAGGCGGCAACGCCGCCATCAAAGGCGGCGAGGCCGCCCGTAACAAAAGCAAGACAAGAAACAAGGAGTTGGGAACAATGAACAAACTTGGCATTCTGGCCGGCGTTGCCGGTCTTGCACTGACGGCGGTGCTGGCCGCCTCTATCCCCGGTTCGGCCGACGACAGCAAGCTCGAACAGCTTAAGGCGCAAGGTTTCGCTCGCCTCGCCATCGCCAACGAGCCGCCCTACACGGCGGTCGCCGCCGATGGCAAGGTTTCGGGTGCCGCGCCCGATGTGGCCCGCGAGATATTCAAGCGGCTCGGCGTCGCCGACGTCGCCGCTTCGATCTCTGAATATGGCGCCATGATCCCCGGCCTGCAGGCAGGTCGCTTCGATGTCGTCACCGCCGGCCTGTTCATGAAGCCGGAACGCTGCGCCGCCGTCGTCTATTCCGAGCCGGTGCTTTGCGATGCCGAGGCGATGTTGGTGAAGAAGGGCAATCCGAAGGGCTTCAAGAGCTATGAGGATGTCGCCAAGGATACGACTGCGACCATCGGCGCGCCAGGCGGCGGCACCGAGGAGAAGCTCGCGCTCAATGCCGGCGTGCCACGCGATCGCGTCATCGTCGTGCCGGATGGCCAGAGCGGCGTGAAGATGCTCCAAGATGGTCGCATCGACGCTTATTCGCTGCCCGTCCTGTCGATCAATGATCTGGTCAAGAAGGCCAACGATCCGAACCTCGAAGTCATCGCTCCGGTGCAGGGCGCACCGGTCTATTGCGACGGCGCCGCCTTCAAGAAGGGCGATGAGGCACTGCGCGACGCCTTCGACGTAGAACTGGCCAAGATGAAGA
>NZ_RZQI01001018.1:0-2010 GCF_003998335.1 Mesorhizobium sp. M7A.F.Ca.CA.002.05.1.1
ATCTGGGGCTGCTCGACGGCGTCACCACCAATCCGTCGCTGATCCTCAAATCCGGCGGCAAGATCGCCGACGTGACCAAAGAGATCTGCGACATCGTCAAGGGTCCGGTCTCGGCTGAAGTCACCGCCACTGAATATTCCGAGATGATGCAGCAGGCCAAGGTTCTGGCCAAGATCGCCGACAATGTCTGCATCAAGGTGCCGCTGACGCTGGACGGTCTCAAGGCCTGCAAGACGATCCGCACCGAGATGAACCGCCTGGTCAACGTCACGCTGTGCTTTTCGGCCAACCAGGCGCTGCTGGCGGCCAAGGCCGGTGCCTCGTTCATCTCGCCCTTCGTCGGCCGCGTCGACGACATCGGCATCGACGGCATGGAGCTGATCCAGGAGATCAGGCAGATCTACGACAATTACGATTTCCAGACTGAGATCCTCGTCGCTTCGGTGCGCACCGTGAACCACGTCAAGCAGGCGGCCCTCATCGGCGCCGATGTCGTGACCGCCCCCCCGGCGACCCTGAAGGCGCTGGTCAAGCACCCGCTGACCGACAAGGGCCTGGAACAGTTCCTCGCCGACTGGGCAAAGACCGGCCAGAAGATCGGCTGAGGCCAATGCGCTTGTGGTGAAAAAGGCCGGGTAACCGGCCTTTTTTATGTGCGCTTCAAGCGGGCTGCCGATCAGTCCGCGCCGTCATCCTCGGGCGCGCTCGCCGGCGGGCGCCGGCCCATGATGATTTCGCGTTTGCCGACATGGTTGGGTGCGCCGACCAGGCCTTCCTTTTCCATACGCTCGACCAGGGACGCGGCGCGGTTGTAGCCGATGCCGAGGCGGCGCTGGATGTAGGACGTCGAGCACTTCTTGTCGCGCACCACCACCTTCACCGCCTCGTCGTAGATCGCATCACTGTCTTCGGCTGCGACGGATCCCTTGTCGAAGACCGCGCCCTGGTCTTCTTCGATTTCTTCCTCGTCCTCGTCGGCCGTCACGGTTTCCAGATATTCAGGGCGCCCTTGCGCCTTGAGATGCGCGACCACATGCTCGACCTCGGCGTCGGAAACAAACGGCCCATGCACGCGCGAAATGCGCCCGCCGCCCATCATGTGCAGCATGTCGCCCTGGCCAAGCAATTGTTCGGCGCCCTGCTCGCCCAGGATGGTGCGGCTGTCGATCTTCGATGTCACCTGGAAGGAAATCCGGGTCGGGAAGTTGGCCTTGATCGTGCCGGTGATGACGTCGACCGAGGGGCGCTGCGTTGCCATGATCAGGTGAATGCCGGCAGCGCGCGCCATCTGCGCCAGTCGCTGGATCGCGCCTTCGATCTCCTTGCCGGCGACCATCATCAGGTCGGCCATCTCGTCGACGATGACGACGATGTAGGGCATCGGCGCGAGGTCGATTTCCTGCTGTTCGAAAAGCGGTTCGCCGGTGCCCTTTTCGAAGCCGGTCTGCACGGTCATGACGACGGTTTCGCCCTTGTCGCGGGCTTGAGCGGCACGCTCGTTGTAGCCGTCGATGTTGCGCACACCGAGCCGCGCCATCTTGCGATACCGGTCTTCCATTTCGCGCACGGCCCATTTGAGCGCCGTGACGGCTTTCTTGGGATCCGTGACGACGGGCGTCAGAAGATGCGGGATGCCGTCATAGACAGAGAGTTCGAGCATCTTGGGATCGACCATGATCAGCCGGCATTCTTCCGGCTTCAGCCGGTAGAGCAACGACAGGATCATGGTGTTGATGGCGACCGACTTGCCGGAGCCGGTGGTTCCGGCCACGAGCAAATGCGGCATCTTCGCCAGCTCGGCGATAACAGGCTCGCCGCCGATCGTCTTGCCGAGACAAAGCGCCAGCTTGCAGCTGGTCTTGCGGAAGCCTTCCGATTCGATCAGCTCCCGGAAATAGACGGTTTCGCGCGTCTCGTTCGGGAGCTCGATGCCGATGACGTTGCGGCCAGGCACGACGGCGACGCGCGCCGAAATCGCCGACATGGAGCGGGCGATATCGTCGGCAAGCC
>NZ_RZQI01001019.1:0-2007 GCF_003998335.1 Mesorhizobium sp. M7A.F.Ca.CA.002.05.1.1
GGCTCAGATGCAGTGTCGCGCCTTCGAAGCCAAGGGCCGTCGCGACCGACTCTTCTGTGACTTTGGTTAGCAGAGCTATCAATTCCGCCGGCTCTTCTGCCTTCAACCGGAAGGTGTTGATCAGAATGACGCGGCGCTGTTGTTTCGGCATCACGAAGCCCTTCCTTCCACGTGCGGCTGTGCGTCTTCAGAACCTGAGGCCGCCGCAGCTTGCAGCACGGCTTGCAGTTCCTGGTCGAGACGCTGCGCGACGACGTCAACCAGCGGGTCGCCGAACTGGCGGAAAACGGCGGCGGGCCGGTCGTACTCGAACGCCGAGCCTTCTCCGTCCTCTCGCAACAGGACGCGGATGGGTGCGTAAATCCCGGCGGAAAGCTGGTGGCGGGTCATCTTCGAGGCCGTAAGCGGGTTGCCAATGTCATACTGGATGGAGCGCCGCTTCTGGCCTGCGATCGCCAACAGCGCGCCATGGTCCCGGAAGCCGAAAATCGACAGGTTCGCCGAAGCTTCGAGCTCGCGCAAAGCGCGCTCGGCCTCGCCGTATCGCAGTAGTGTGAATATCCCATCGTCGATCCGCGGGACGAGGCTCTCAAGCCTGGCCTTCGTCTCGGTGAAGGGATTGGCGGATCGGATGGTGATGTGCTCGTTTGTGAACGGGCGTGTCTCGACCGTGGGGGTGGCCATTGGCTGTCTCCAAATGATGAGGGGCGGGATTTCGAGAGCGATTAGAAGGTTATTGACTTGCCCTGAGGACCTTCTCCACCCGCGCCGCGAGACCAAGGAGCGCGCGATCCTCGCTTTCTGGCCCGTCGAGCTCGAGGCCGATCGGGAGGCCATGGCTGTCAAGGCCGATCGGCAGGCTGAGCCCGGGTAGTCCAGCAGCGCTGGCGGGAATGGTGTTGTTGGCCAATGCCCGGAAATCAACCGCCTGGCCGCCCACGGTGAATTGCATCTGGCGCTCAACCCTCGGTGCCGTGCAGGGCGTCGTCGGGAAGATCAGCGCGTGGGCACCATGCCGCGTGAAAATCTCGCTCATGCGTTCCTTCACCGCCAGGCGGTCGGCAGTCAGGGCGTGATAAGCCTGCTCACTCAGGTAGCCCGGCGCGCCGGGTATGACGAAGTGGTCCCAGGCGTCCTTGACGCCTGCGCGCAGACCCACGTGCAGATCCTTGAAGGCGACGGGGATCGCGTGTCGCTCCAGGAAGTCGCTCAGCGAGGCCTTGGTCTCGCGGAAGAAGAGGCTCCACGTGGTCCGAAGGGCCAGCGCCTGGAAGTCCCCACCGAGATCGATCTCGACGATTTCGGCCCCCGCCTCGGCGAGGCGCAGGAGCGTGTTGCGGAACCGCGCCTCGACCTCGGGGTCCACTGGGTTCAGGTACTGGCGCGGCGCAAAGGCGAAACGGGTCCCCTTGAGATCGGCGCGAGAGTCCAGCTCCGCCGCCGGCGCACCGGTGACGACCTGATCGATCAGGACGCAATCCTCGACGCTTCGGGCGAAGACCCCCGTCGTATCGAGTGTGTGAGAGATCGGCGCGACCCCTGCGCGCGGCCAGCGGCGGGGTGTCGGCTTGAACCCCACGACGCCGCATAGGGAGGCGGGGACGCGGATTGACCCGATCGTGTCCCCGCCCAGCGTCGCCGGAGCGAGGCCGGCGGCGACCGCCGCCGCCGAACCGCTCGACGAACCGCCGGTTACATGGTCGGGCGCATGCGGGTTTCCGACCTGGCCATAAGGGCCGTTGTCGCCTGTCAAACCATAGGAAAGTTCGACCAGGTTGGTCTTCCCAAGCACGATCGCGCCCGCCGCCTTGAGCGTCGCAATGGCGTCCGCGTCCTCAGTTGGCTGGAAGTCTCTGAGCGAACCGACTCCCAGCGTCGTGCGCAAGCCGGCCGTGAGATAGCTGTCCTTGATGCCGAGGGGAACACCGAGCAGCGGCGCGTTCACGCCCTTGGCGCGGGCCTTGTCGGCTTCGCGGGCTGCGGAGAGGGCGCCAGGCTCGTCCAGGG
>NZ_RZQI01001020.1:0-2007 GCF_003998335.1 Mesorhizobium sp. M7A.F.Ca.CA.002.05.1.1
AAAAAGGTTTCCCCCGCCGCGCCGACGCCCATGCGCATCATCGATTCCTCGGTGATCCCGGCCAGGTGCGGCGTGATGATGACATTGTCGAAGCCGAAATAGGGATGGTTCGACGGCAGCGGCTGTGTCGCAAAAACATCGAGCGCGGCACCGCCGATACGGCGTTTCTGCAATGCCTCGATCAGCGCATCGTCATCGATGACCGGTCCGCGCGACACGTTGATCAGCAGCGCATGCGGCTTCATGCGGGCGATCCGCTCACGGTTGATCAGGCCGCGCGTTTCCGGCGTCAGCGGGCAGCACAGAACGATGATGTCGCTCTGCTCGACGAGAGCGTCGATCGACAGGAAGCCGACCTTGTCCGGCGCCGTTGGCCGACGATGCCGATCGTCTTGCCGGCAAACTCGCTGTTGGAATTGGCGTGCTCGCGGCCGGCAAGCCAGCCTTTGGTGCGCAGGTCGCGGTCAACGACGCGGAAGTTGCGCAGCAAAGCCAGCGCCGCGAACATGACGTGCTCGGCAACCGAGCGGGCATTGACCGCCGGCACATTCGCCACCAGCACGCCGGCGGCCGTCGCTGCTTCCATGGGGATCATGTCGAGCCCGGCGCCATGACGGATTGCCGCCCGCAGCAGCTTTGCGCCGTCGAAAAGCTGTGGTGGCAGCGGCGCGCGCACGATGACGATGTCGGCATCCTTCGCCTCGGCGGCCAGCGTGGCCGGATCGATGGCGGAGGCGACGACGAGTTCTCCGGCGCCGGCCAGCATGGCCGAGGCGCGCGGGTGCAGGGCGTGGGTGGTGAGGATTCGGGTCATGTCGGTCAAGCTTTTTCGAGCGCCGGGCTTTGAGGTTCCTCGCCATGGCCCTCGATCAGGCCTTTCCAGTAGCTCTCAGCCCCTTGCAAATGGGCGCTCATCAGCGCCTGGGCGAGATTGCCATCGCGGCGCAGCAGCGCCTCATAGATCTGGATATGCTCGGCATGCGAGCGCACGTTGCGCTCGGGGTCGTTGAAATAGATCGGCAGGCGCTGCTCGCCCATCATATAGTAGACGCTGCAGACATTGTGGAAGACGCTGTTCTTGGTGGCGCGCACGATCTCGAGGTGGAATTCACGGTCTTCCCTGGCAAGCCCTTCGCCGGCGGCAATGCGCTCTTCCGAAGCTTTCAGTATCTCGCGCAGCCGCTCGAAATTCTCCTCTGTGGCGCGCGAACAGGCAAGTTCGGCCGCCTTGATCTCGTGGATCTTGCGCAGTTCGACCGTTTCGTAGATCTGGATCGGGTCGAGCGGCAGGCCCGCGCGGGCAAAGAGCGCCATGGCCTCCACGCTGGCCTGCTTGGTGTCGATGTAGATGCCGGACTTGGCCCGGCGCTCAACGATGCGCATGGCCTCAAGGATGGCCAGCGCCTCGCGGATCTGGCCGCGGCTGACAGCGAAATGCTCCGCCAGTTCGCGTTCCGAAGGCGTACGGCCGCTCTCCTTGTCCGAATGGGAGAACAGGTAGGCAGCGAGTTCCGCGAGGAGGTTCTTTTCTTTCATCGTCAACCGCGCTGCGCGTGCGCCTCCAGGAATCGCTCCGAAATGGTGAATCCCAGACCCGGTTTTTCCGGGATCGCTATCATGCCGTCCCTGGCTTCGACAGTCTCTTCGACCAGATCGTGGATCATCGGGTTGGCGCCGAGCGAATATTCGACGGTAAAACTCGACGGCGAGGCGGCGCAGACATGCAAGCCTGCGAAAAAACAGGGCGCGCCGGCCCACAGATGCGGCGCAAAGCGCAGATTGAAGGCGCTGGCGATGGTGCCGATCTTCATCGCCTCGCTGATACCGCCGCAGAAGGCGGGATCCGGCTGGAAAATATCGGCGGCTTTCAGCACCGCGAGATCGCGGAAGGCATAGCGTGTCGCCTCGCTTTCGCCGGTGGCGATCGGGACGGCACCTGACGCCCGCACTTCAGCCATGCCGGGCTTGTCGTCGGCGATGATAGGTTCCTCGAACCAGGGGAGGTCC
>NZ_RZQI01000101.1:0-11180 GCF_003998335.1 Mesorhizobium sp. M7A.F.Ca.CA.002.05.1.1
ACATCACGCTGAAGAACATGAATTTCACCAATGCCGGCACCGACGATCTCGATGCCGACAATTCGGGGCTTTCGACTGGTGACAACCTCACGACCAACGCGGCCATCCACCTTCAAAACGTCTCTACGGCGACGCTGGACCGGATCGCCATTTCGGGCGGCGCCGAGCAAGGCATCAACGGCAATACCGTTTCGAACTTCACGCTCAGCAACAGCAGCATATCGAATGCGGGCAATGGAGCGGACGAAGATGGCATCCATTTCTACAACATGTCCGGCACCAGCGCGGTCACCAACACCACGATCACAGGCAGCGGCGACGACAACTTCCAGCTGCAGACCCAGTCCGGCACGCTCGCGCTGACGATTTCAGGCGGCAGCTCGACTGGCGCCGTGCTTGGCAGCGGGTATCTGTTCGGCATCCGTGGAACGTCGAACGCCACGATCAACTTCTCGGGTGCCAATTCGAGCAACAACTTCAGCGGTGGCATCGTCGCCGATGCATTCGACAACTCCACAATGAACCTGAACGTCATCAACAGCACTTCGAGCAGCAACAACGATCAGCTGTCCGTCAGCGCCGGGGACAACAGCGATGTGAGCCTCGTCGCCACCGGCAACACGCTGAGCAGCACGGCGGCGGGCGACTTCGTCGTGGTGAGCCTGCTCGGGTCGGCGTTCGACAACGGCTTTACTTTTGACGCTCGAATTGAAAGCAATACCATCACGGTCGCAAACGGGCTGACAGCGGATGGCATATCCGTATTCAATGCCGGCGGCGGCGCCATGCGGGTCGGAATCAAAAACAACTCCATCGACTATGCCGGTACGCAACGTGCTATCCTTGTCCAGGCCGGACAGGACGGCGCCGGCAGCATCCTGGCCCAGATAACCGGCAACGCGATTGACATCAAACTGGATGGGACCGGAGATGCGGCTGCTGGCATTCTCGTCCAGTCAGCCGTCACGGACCCGGAGGGAAATGGTGCATCCGTCGATCTGAGCATAGGCGGCGCCGGCGCGCTCGCGAACATCTTTACGCATTCGCTTGGCGGCACCATGGCGGCTGGTGACATCCGGGTACGTCAGCGCAACAACGGGACGATCAACCTTAGCGGCTATGCTGGGGGCGCCATGGATACTGCTGCCGTGATCGCTTATCTGAACGGCCGCAATACAGTTGTTTCTGCATCTACCGCGACGGCGCAAACGAGCGGATTTACCGGGCTTGCCACGCCGCCGTTCCCATGATGGCTACGTTGATGAGGTAGAAAGGCCACCATTTGGTGCGACGATCTACAACCTTGGGTACACACTGCCTTCCTGCGCCTCTTGTTATTTAAATACTGTCTATTATTTTATAATAGTACTTGGTTTGTTAGAAACCCAAGTAGACTTCTATGTCGTTCCGTGTATTCTTCTGATATCTAATGAGGGCGCGAGACATGGCCGAGCCATTTCTATCGGAAATCAGGATTATGTCCTTTGTCTTCCCGCCCAAGGGTTGGGCGCTCTGTAACGGGCAGCTTTTGCCGATCAACCAGAACCAGGCGCTATTTTCACTGCTCGGAACCACTTTCGGCGGTGACGGCCAAGTCAATTTCGCGCTGCCCGATTATAGGGGACGTATCCCGATCCACGTTGGGAGCGGTCACACACTAGGCGAGCGCGGTGGCGAGCAAAGCCATACGCTGTCGATTTCCGAAATACCGACACACGTTCACTTTGCGCAGGCAAGCACAAACACCGGTAGCAGCCAGGATGGTGCGGGGAACGTTTTGGGGGTGGTTCCGGGGCGGCTGTATAGCGATTTCGCGAACGTGACGACGCTGAGCCCGAGCACAATTACCAGTGTCGGCGGCAGTCAGGCACATCTCAACATGCAGCCGTTCCTGACGCTGAGCTTCTGCATTGCCCTGCAGGGCATTTTCCCTTCGCCGAATTAAGGAGGCGCGATCATGGCACAGCCTTATGTTGGTGAGATACGCATGTTTGCCGGCAATTTCGCGCCGGCCGGCTGGATGTTCTGCGAGGGACAGCTTCTGCCGATCTCGGAGAACGAGACACTGTTCCAGCTGATTGGCACGACCTATGGCGGCGATGGCCAGAGCACCTTCGCGCTGCCCGACCTGCGAGGCCGTGTTCCGCTCCATCAGGGCAGCGGCTTCATCCTTGCGGAGACGGGAGGCATAGAGGAAGTCAATCTGACAATTTCCCAGATTCCGTCACACAGCCATCCGATGGTCGCGTCCCTGAGCATTGGTCAAGATACCAGTCCCAGCGGGAAGGTCGTTGCACAGATTGGCGGTGGCGCCTTGCCCTACATCCAGGACACGACCGATACCGACATGGCCCAGCAGGCTGTAACAGCCGTTGGCGGCAGCCAGCCGCACAACAATTTCCAGCCGTATCTTTGCATCAGCTTTATCATTTCACTTTTCGGCATCTTTCCGTCGCCGACCTGAGAGGGACATCATGGCTGACCCGTTCGTCGCCGAAATCCGAATCTTCCCCTTTTATTTCGCGCCCAGGGGCTGGGCGTGGTGCGACGGGCAGTTGCTGCCGCTGTCGCAGAACACGGCATTGTTCTCGTTGCTGGGCACGACCTATGGCGGCAATGGCAAAAGCAATTTTGCCTTGCCCGACCTTCAGGGCCGCTTGCCGATGCACCCGGGGCAAGGACCAGGGCTTTCGCTGCACGATCTCGGCGAGACCGACGGTACGGAAACGGTAAGCCTGCTCGAATCGGAGATTCCTAACCACACCCACGCAATGCGCGACCATGACATCGACCTGGGCGAACTCAATGCGCCGTCCTCGACGCGAAGCCTGGCCAAATCCACCAACGCAACAATCTATACCCCGGCGGCCAACCTGACGCAGATGAGCCCTCAAGCGCTCCCCCCTGCCGGCGGCGACCAGCCGCACAACAACATGCAGCCCTATCTCACCTGCTATTTCTGCATCGCGCTGCAGGGCGTCTTCCCGCCAAGAAGCTGAATTCCGAACCGAAAGGGCAGGACCGTACGATGGCCAAGAACGCAGAACCGAAGTCGAAGGTCCCCGCAGCGAAGACGCCGGCGCCGAAAGCGGCTTCCAGGGCCCGCCCGGCGCCGTCCAGCCCTCCACCCATTTTCCAGCACAAGCCGGCCGGCACGTCGTTTTTCGAACTGTCGCGGCTGATGGTGGTGGGGATCGATTCCGCCAAGGGGCAGTTGATCCAGAAGGCGCAGCTTTCGCCGAACGGGCCATGGCCCTCGGCCTGGTCGTTCATCGCGCCCGGCGCCTGGGTGATCATGACGGCGGGCCTCACCAAGGACGGCCGTGTCGCCGTGGTCGCGCAGCCATCGGGAACCACCAATCTGTCCTTCATCACCGAAGACGCCAACCAGATCGGCCCGGTCGAGAAATGGACCGCGCCGATGAGCATCGGCACGCCGCCCGGCGCCACCTCCTATCAGAAGCTTTCGATGGCGCGCGATGCCGATGGCCGCATCGAGGTCTTCGTCACCGACAATCAGGGCCGCATCTGGTGGATCTACCAGAATCCGGACCAGATCGTGCAGGTGCAGAAAACCATCACGCCGCCCGGCACGACGACACCGATCGTCGTCACCGTCGACGTGCTGACGCCGCCGGCCAAACCGTGGAGCGACTGGATCCAGATCCCCGGCGGCCTGGTGACGGTTTCGGCGATACGCCAGGGTGACGGCCGCATCGCGCTGTTCGGCATCAATTCGAACCTGCATCTCTATCGCTGCCAGCAGGCGAAGGCGCAGGCCTTGAAGGCCGCCGACTGGACGGGTTGGGTGCAGATCGACACGACCCAGACAGGTGGCTTCATCGAGATGGCGCCGGTCATCGGCCCGCTGGGCGCCACCAATTTGTTCGCCCTGACCCAGAACGGCCAGGTGCTGCACACGCGCCAGATGCCCGCCGGATCGGATACGTGGACGCAGTGGGCGACACCCGGCTACTCCAGGGCGCCCAACCAGGCGCTTGCCGCCGGCATCCAGGGCGACGGCGATATCGTGCTGGTCGCGGCCGACCAGCAGCACTTCCTCCAATTCAACGCGCAATGGGATGCCTATACCCAGAACTGGTCGGGATGGCGCGATTTCGGCGCATCCCTTCGCTCGACGCGCCTGACGCTCAACTACAATGCCGACGGCCGGCTCGCTTTGTTCAGCCTGGCGCTCATGCCGGACGGCACCAACGGGCTGTGGACGATCAACCAGATGGGCGTCGACAGTTCCGAATGGGAGTATAACTGGACGTCGCTGACCGACAATAATCTCAAGCAGATCGTCGTCGTGCGCGACCTGACGCCGCCGGTCTGACGGTTGATTTCCGGCAGCGTGGCGGAAGGCAAGCAGGCCCGTCCGGTCTGGCCCCGGTCTGACACGGCCGGGCTCCGCTTTCGTGCGGCAGTGGAGGCGGACTTGCCGTTCCTGTCGCGGCTCTATGCCTCGACCCGCTTCGAAGAACTCGCGGTGACGTCGTGGAGCGAGGCGCAGAAGGCCGAATTCCTCGGCATGCAGTTCCAGGCCCAGCACGCGCATTACCGAAAACACTATCCCGAGGCCGATTGGCTGGTGGTGGAACGCGATAGCGACGACATCGGCCGCCTCTATATCGAGCGCTGGCCAACCCAGCACCGCATCATCGACATCGCCTTCCTGCCGCATCATCGCCGCAAGGGTTACGGCACCGCGCTGCTCTGCGACCTCATCGACGAGGCATGGTTAGCCGGCAAATCAGCGTCGATCCATGTCGAGAAGCACAATCCGGCGAGACGGCTTTATGTCGCGCTCGGCTTCGCGGTCGTCGAGGACAAGGGCGTTTATGACCTGATGGCGTGTGCGCCGCCGGGGGGCGACGATCTATGATCGTCGGAACCGATTTGTTGGCAGATGCGATCATTGTCTATGGTCATCGTTTGCGCTGCCCCTCACCTGCCTGCCGGCATCCTCTCCCCGTATAGTGACGGGGAGAGGGACGCTTTCATCGCGGATTTCGCCAATCTCCAGCGTTGCAAGAAAGGCGCCGGCGTCGCAGCCAGCCACTCTCGCCCCGTTTACGGGGAGAGATGTCCGGCAGGACAGTGAGGGGCGGCGCCGGCGGCAAGGATTGTCGCATCAGGCCCTGTCACGATGCGATAGGCCTGCGTGCAGCCCAAAACAGGGTCCTAATTGAACACCGCCTCGTACAGCCGCCCCGTCGCATCGGCGGCGACCGGCACGATGAAGATCTCGTGGCTGCCGCTTTCCCCCGTGAAAAGAGAGGTCGCCTGCGGCAGTGCGATGTCGCGCGGGCCTTTGAACAGCAGCGAGAAGCCGCCGCCCGGGCGCGGGCTGGCGGCGATGGGCTTGACCGCGCTGAGTTCGAGCGGGATCTGCCGGCCGCCGGCTTCGATGGTGAAGGTTTGTCCCTGCTCGAAATCCGACACCGACGCCATTCCGTTTCCCTCAATCTGTCCGCCGGAGCGGTTCAGCGTTCGGATCGCTGATCCGATCCGGCTTTTGTTTCTTCGCAATCGCCAGGGGAAAACCGCTCCACACTTTTCCTGGATTTGCTCCAGCGGAGGCACTGTCGCCGCTTCGCCGCAAGCTGTCCAGAGGCGGGCAGGCTGGCGGTCGTGTTCCCAAGGCAATCGGCCGCCGCAATCCCAAAATACAGCACCGCCTGTCCTTTTATGCGCGCAAGAGACGCTGTAGTACTTTGTTCCTGCGCGGGATTCCTTTCGACCCAAGATCAGCGCAAACAAGCATAGATCCCGGCTTCGGGACCATTGGCAGCCTGATGGGCGTGCGGGAGACGGATGATGGCTGATGCAAAGACGGAAGTGACGGGCGACGCGATGCCGCTGTTCTATTCGAGGCCCGAGGCGCTCAACCCGGCGCGGCACGGCTCGCTGGGCCTGACCGCGCGCAGCGATTTCGGCTTCGCCCGCTCGGCGCACGCCATTCCGGTGGTGGCGTCGGAAATGCCGGCGGCGATGCGCTCCTACCCAATCGTCTTCATCGGCCCGGGCAAGGCGCCGGTGATCATCACCGGCGTGCGTCAGAACGAGAACCTGTTCGTCGGTGCCGAAGGCAAATGGACCGCGCCGCACTACATCCCCGCCTATGTCCGCCGCTATCCCTTCATCCTTGCCGAAGACCCGACATCGGCCGGCCGGCTGACGCTGTGCGTCGAACGGGCCAGCGACCGCATCGTCGACCAGTTGCTGGCGCCGTCCCGCGATGACAAGATCCTGCCGTTCTTCACCGGCAACGAGCCAACCGAAGCGACCAAACAGGCGCTCGCCTTCTGCAATCAGTTCCAGATCGACTTCCGAGCCACCCGCGAGATGGTCGAAAAGATCGATGCGCACGGCCTGTTTTCGCCACGCCAGAGCAAGGTGACGCTGGAAGGCGGCGAGGTGCTCAACCTCACCGATTTCCAGGTGATCGACGAGCCGGCCTTCAACAAATTGAGCGACGAGGCGTTTCTCGACCTGCGCAAATCAGGCGCGCTCGGCCTGCTCTATTGCCATCTCGCCTCGACCAACAGCTGGACCTCGCTGGTGCATCAGGCGTCGCTGCGGAAGGCGGGGCGGCCAGCGAGCTGATTTCACCCTGGCACGCACCAGATTGATCGTGACAACAGCGCAAGTGATTAACTTGAGGACACAGTGATAGTTCCGTCTTCAGGGCCGCTTACGATGGTCTCCTCGAAGTAATTATTTGTGATCCGAACATAGTATTCTCCAGTCAGAGCGCCGGATTCCGCTTTAAGCTTAAAGTTAATTGTTGTTGTGTCTTCGATGTTAGTGTCGTTGTCGTTGATCAATAAACATGAGGCTATGTCTGAAGTGTCAGCATAAATAAAGTCGATTACCAAGTACTCTGTGTCGTTAAACCAGCCACGGTCCGGGGAGACCGTCACGCTCACAGTAATCGGCTCTCCGGCTCTTACAGCATTCCCTTCAGGTGTATCGACGCGCACTATATCTACTCTTGCCATGATCCATCTCCCTTTGGCATTCTCAAATGACAATCGGGAACGCTAGTCGAGATCGCCGCGCCCGTTGCGGTTCATTGCGCCACCGGACCGCCCCATCGCACCGCCAGACCTGCCCATGGCGCCGCCCGATCGCCCCATGGCACCACCAGATCTCCCCATTGCTCCACCCGACCGACCAAACGAATGCGGGTCCAGCTCTGCACCCAACAGAACATCTTCGAGCGTTCCCGTGTCGAGCTCCAGCCGCATTGTCAGGTCACTCTTGTCGTACACCCAGACCTGCATTCCGCGGGCAAATGAGCCTATCTGCGATGAAAGTCCGGTATAGGCAGGGTCGCTTGGACCGCGGCTCATGACCTTCAGATCGGTGTCCGCCGGAGCTGGATAATCAACCGCGGTGCCAGGCCCATGAACAAGAAGTATGGTCGGTCTGGCCAGCTCGTAGAACTGCGCCTCGAAGGTGAATGCATAGATCCTTGCCAGCAGGCTGCCGGAGGCGTCGATCTGGTTCTGCAGGAATCTGTTATTGCCAGGTCTTGGAGGCCGTCCCCCATCGATCCTCTTCTTCAGCTTCAAATCTTCAAGAACTCTACCGAACAAGTGTATGGCCGAGGTATTTAAAATGGTTTCAGTTATCATGGATCACCCCATCCTCTGCAATGTCGATCAAAGCTCGGCGCCACTTCTGGACATCCAATATTTCTCGAAATAGCTCATATCCGGGAGACGCACCTGATCCCGTGGACGAGCGGTTCGACCCTCATGAACATGGCTCTTTCGGTCTGGCTTCGTCAGGCGAGGCCCGGCACGGTAGCGAAAAATCCCTCTTCGGTCGAAATCCCGGAAGATGATGCTTGATAGTTCTCCTCCGGTCACACGGTCGTCGACCGCGAGCATCGTTCTCGCCATGTCACGATAGTCCAGGAAATCCGGGGCGAGAGCCCACAGCGTCTCGGCGAGATAGGTACCCACGATATCGCGCGCGTCGAGCAGCGCTTCGACGAAACCGTCTGGATTGCGCGTGAAATCGCGGTCAAAGACTTTCTGGAGCGGCGCCTCGGCGGTTGGGTAGATCTCGGCGAGGTCGGCAAGATCTTCGGCCTCCGGCGAAATCAGTCCTCGATCCACCAAGCTCTCGTGAAAGACATCGACCAGAATGTCGAAGACGGCACCCGTTAGAGGTTGCGACAAGGCATGCTCGTCGGTCCAGCCGTCCGCGAAATCGGCCATCGTCAGCTTGTTGTTGGCCTCGCGTATCTGGCGGTGCGGTGAAAATTCCGAAAAGCGAGAGAGTTGATTGGCGATGTAGAGGTTCCCGCGCGTCACCGTCAGAACGTTTTCGATCACGGATGGAAAATGCATGGCCGCGATCAACGAAACGCAGTCGGAAAAGGCCTCCTGAAAGCCCAGATATTCGGGGAACTCAGCTCCCGGCTTGGGTATGCCGAGGACGCTGTAGACGAACGCATGGCCAACCTCATGCGCGATAATATCGAAGTCGAGGCTGAAGGGGAGCGCGCGTCCGTCTTTCGTGAATTGGCTGCCGAGCTCGAGGAAGCCATAGCCGTATTGAGCGTTGTCCCAATCCGGCAGGATCGAGATTTCCAGACGGTCGTGGTGATCGTGGAAATGCCAGACGAGCGGTTGGCCGATGTAACGCTCCCAAACGTCGAGCGTGAAGCGCACGCATCCGAACGCGTGCGCTGCTTCGAAGCCGGGCGTCGAGGGCTGATAGTGATCGAAGTTGCCTTCCTCGTCGGGAATGGCCGGATCGAGGATAGCTCGCGTCCAGGGCGGCAGGGAGATGAAGGGCGTGCCCAACGGACCGTGGTTGACGCCATAGGGCCGCATCTTGTCGGCCGGCTCGACGACATACATACGATCGTCGGATGGGCCAGGTCCGACACTGCCTCGCGGGGAAGAAACCGTAATGATCTCGGGACTTGACGTAGGGTCTTCGAACGGAGGCTGAACGAACAACCTGAACCGGGTACCCATTCCCCACCTCTCGGTTATATTAGTTACGTAACATAATATCCGCGGGATGGCGAGGGCGTTGGTTTTTCGGGTAAATCTTCCTGAAGGCCGATTCTTGATTATCGGCGACAATTTGACTCAAGAACAATGCGTATCGCTACTGCAGCAGCTGGAGCAACTTCTGGTAGCGAGGATGACTGCGAACAGAGGCGAAATCGGAATCGTTCTTGAACCAGAGTCTCATCTCGGCGCCAGCCTGCGGCAGCCACGCTTCCAAAAGGTCGATCGAACGTTCGAACTCCCCCAGCAACGCATAGGTACAAGCTGCGTTGTATTGGACGTTGATATCGTTAGGGTCGATCGCCAGAGACCGGTCAAGCCACTTGGCCGCCCTATCGCGTTCACCAAGGAAGGCCAGCACGATAGCCCCTAGGCAGGCACAATTGGCGTTCTCGGGATGCAAACGGAGTTCCTCTTCAGCTCTCTCCAATGCGATTCGTGCATAAAGCTCCGCATCGTTCTGTTGGCCGAGAGTCCGAAAGACGTTCACCAGCATGACCGGTGCGCCGTAGTCGGACGGTTTGATTTCCATCGCGCGCATGAAGTACGTGGCGGCGAACTCGAACTGGCCGCCGGTTACGCAAAACTCGGCATAGTAACGATTGGCCTCGTGGCAATTGGCGTCGAGCGTAAGAGCCTGTTCGAACGCCGCCGCGGCCTCGGAACGGCGATCGGCGAGGGACAGGGCAAAGCCCCTGGCTGAATGCGCTTCGGCCAAATTCGCGTCCAGGGCCAGGGCCTTGTCCGCGGTCGCGAGAATGTCGTCCACATGGATCGGTGAGCCGTAGTTCGACTGAAGGCGTACGTCGCAGACCGCCAGACCTGCATAGGCACGGGCATATCCCGGATCGAGCTCAATGGCCCTGATATAGCTTTGTCTGGCCATCAGGTGGTTGGCTCTGGTCGCGATGTGGCTGTAATCGCGCCCTCGAAGGTAATGCGTATAGGCTTCCACATTGTCCGTCGGCGCCTGCTCGATAGCTTTCCTCTCCTCAGGCAGGAGCTTGACCCTGAGCTGCGCCACGACCGCTTTGGCGATTTCGTCCTGCACGGCGAAGATGTCGGTGAGGTCGCGGTCGTAGCGGGCAGCCCAAACGTGTCCGTCCGTGGCGCCCTCGATCAACTCGGCATTGATCCTGACCCGGTTTCCCGCCTTGCGGACGCTGCCCTCGACAATGTAGCCGACGCCAAGCTCCCTGGCGATGCGTTCCATCTTGTCGGTCCTGCCCTTGAACGCGAAGACTGTATTGCGGCTGAGCACGAACAGGCCGGAGACGTTCGAGAGGTCGGTTATGATGTCTTCAGTGATGCCATCGCTGAAATACTGCTGGTCGGGATCAGCGCTAAGATTGGCGAATGGCAGGATCGCCACCGACGGCTTGTCGGACCGCACCAGCGTCTGGACGGTTCTGGCCGCAACATGCGTCTCGACATAAGACACGCCCTGGTCCCAGTTGGCGAAGTAGACATGCACCTGCTGGGCAATGTTCTTGACGGTCCTGGTGCCCTGATCGGCGAAGTCGACGCCCAGCTTGTTGCCGACCGCATGGCGCACCGCTTCCGAGCAGGCAATGCCGCCGGGCATCGCGAGGCCCTGCAGCCGCACCGCAAGATTGACACCGTCGCCCTGGAAATCATCGCCGTCGACGATGATGTCGCCAAGGTTGATGCCCATGCGAAACTTGAAATGCCGGTCCTCGGGAATGCCGGCATTCCGCTCGGGCATGCCGCGCTGGATCTCGACCGCGCAGCGCGCCGCATTGATTACGCTGCCGAACTCGACCAGAAAGCCGTCACCCATCACCTTGAAGATGCGCCCGCCGTGCTTGGTGACGGTCGGATCGAAGAACTCCCGTCGATGCTGCCGAAGGAGATTGAGCGTGTGCTCTTCGTCGACCTCCATAAGACGGCTATAGCCGACCACATCCGCGGCCAGGATCGCCGCCAGCCGACGCTCAACATGCTCCTCGGACATGTCGTCTCCTGAAATCGCAGACAATTGTTCCGCCTGAGTTAGTTCTAGCTGATTTACCTGCTCGGCGCCAACGCCGCTGGAGGTCGCTCGCGCCCGATTCGCGGTCTCGGCCGTCAGGGTCGCGAAATGGAAGCGAAAGCCGTTGGCCGATTATCCATGGC
>NZ_RZQI01001021.1:0-2003 GCF_003998335.1 Mesorhizobium sp. M7A.F.Ca.CA.002.05.1.1
ATGAACGGCTGGCTTTGAACTACCAGTCAGCGCCGAAGGGGCATTTCCACGTCTTCAATGAGGCTCACACGGGGGAGCTGTAACTGAGTAGTGCTATGCCTCAAGCGATTGCCCTGGCGCGACCTTCAAAGCGATGAGCGAACGTACGGCTTTCGTCACCCGCCCCGCAGCACGCGCCAGATGTCGTGCCAATAGGCGGTAACAAGGGAGGCCAGGGCCGCCGCCGCCATGCCGGTAACGCCCAAAGCGCCGAGCCCCATCAGCTTCCACCGGGTCACCTCGGCAGTGACCGCTTTAACGCCCGTCATGTCGTCGTTGAGCGTGCTTACAGCGGTTTCCGTGGCCGCAACGCGGTCGACCAGTTCGTCGGTTTTGGCATACATCTTCGACCGGCTGGCGGCAGCGCGCTGTTCGGATTGCTCGTAGCTCAGGGCGACACGGGAATCGCTGTCCTTGATATCGCGTCGGATCTCCGTGATATCCCGCTGCATGTTCTGCGTGGCCTCCAAGAGCCCGCCGATCATCATTTCCAGGCTCTTGTTCGCCGAAGTGTTCGCCTGCTAGTTCAGTTCGGCCCGGCGCACGGCGCTGGCCTTGGTGTGGCGGTCGCACTCGGCGGCCGTGTAGAGCTTGACGGCGCACCCCGGCGCCATCGTGCGGTCGATCTTGTTCTGATCCTCGAAGGTCTTGCCCTTGGCCTCGGCGAGGCTGCTACCTATCGCCGCCCGGAGGGCTGGAACACCGCTCACGCCGGAAGTCCCACAACCCGCCAGCAGAATTGCAGTTGTCAAAATTCCGGCTGGCATCAATGCCTTTGCGGATCGCATCCTGATTGTCCTTCTCGATCTTGGCGCGGACCTCGTCGGCGCCCCAGTGCTTTATTAGTTCGTAGCCGCCCCACACCGCGCCCGAAGCGACGGCGATGGTCGCGGCTATCGCGATGACGTCGGCGAGTGTTCTGTTGATGCCGAGGACACTGGCGATAATCGCTATGATGGACCCAATCAGCCGCCCACCTCCGCTTTGATCTGACGCACCGCAGAGACGATCTGGGAGCGAAGCAGGAGCAGGACCAGCAGGAACACCAGCAGGACAACGCCGCCCGCGAGAACCGCCTGCCAGTCCATTCCGGCGAGCCAGCCGAGACCGATGGCGCCGGAGCCGAAGAGGCCGGTCAGCCAGGAAAGGAACCCAGATTTCTCCATGACTTTCTGTTCGACCTTTTCAGGAACAACAGGTTTGTCGACCGGCACCTTCACCTCGACAGTCACTGGGGGCGGTGTGTCGGGCAAAGCTGACAGCTTCAGCGCTTCGGCGCGCACCGACTTGACGCGGTCGGACCAGCCACGGCCGAAAGTTTTCCATGTCGGGAGACGCTTCAGGAAGCCTAGGCGCTTGTCGCACAGTGCGTCGATAACAACGCCGGCCGGCTTGGCCTTTACAGCAGCAATTGTAGCTGGACCGATGCGACCGTCCTGCCTGACGCCCACAACCGCCTGAAGGTACTGGCAGCCCGAGCCGGCCCAGAGTTGACGGCAAAATCAAAGACGGCGTAGTCGACACCGCCGGGAAGCTGGGCACCAGCCGTCGCATCCCAGTAGAACCGCCGGTATACTGTCGATACTTGGGCATCAGTGATCTTGCGCAGATCGGCCTTGGTAGCATCGGCTTTCACATAGCGGCGGAAGTTGGCGAGCGTGACGCCTTTCATGGTGGCGCCGCCGGGGTCAGCCGGATTGTCTGACCAGAGGCCTTCAGATTTCAGAACGAGCGCAAGCGCCCGCGCAAAGTTGCGGTCCATGGCTAGTACCTTTCTGCCGTGATGGGCAGTCATTGAGTTTGGCAATGAAGGTGGGAGGGCTGAAAATCAGCCGGTTGAGGAGATCAGCGGTCTAAGCGCTCGCATTCATCAAGTAGGCCACCAAGCTCCAGGCAGAGATCGACGCGGCCGAGGCTGTTGGCGTTGTCATTAATCCCCATGCGGCGGTTGTAGGATGTCACGG
>NZ_RZQI01001022.1:0-1999 GCF_003998335.1 Mesorhizobium sp. M7A.F.Ca.CA.002.05.1.1
GGCTCACAACAGGGTAAATGAAGGAGCCCCGCCAGTATTGGCTCCTCTCGTGCGATCGTGCCACCTTGAGTGTATCGTTTTAATACAATCGGCGATTGGTAGACTTGCACCACGGATAGGCAGTTAGTTTCAGCGTCAGGCAAAAAGGGGGGAAATGCCTCGCACTGGGAGAAAACGATGTCCGTACAAAAAGGCGACTTTCGAACCAACAGAGCCGACTACGTGATTGCCGCGATGCATGGCGGAGTGACCGCCGACGACAGCGTTCGAGACGAGAACCTAGCAAGGAGAAAGAAGTCCCTGTGGCTGAAGGAGCGGCGATCGGCCAAGTCGGCTGAGAACCCGTTGGACAGTTCGCCGCTGTCCAAAAGAAGCCCTCGCGGTTAGCGGTCTACAATCCACTTCCGCGATCACACCATATCCGCACACAACCCACTCGCCCATATTGCAGGCGCCGCCGTCGGTGTTGACTAACTCCGACGGCGGCCCAATTCGTGGCGAAACGACCTCCGTTCTCTTGAGAAGACGGCGGGACTAAGGTCTTGCGCTGTAGACGCAAAGGTCCGAGTGGTCCTGTTAGGTTCCGGAAATGTCTGTTGGACGTTCCGCTATTTTATCCAATTGAAATGTAGCGTTACCTGTATTTCCCGCCCGACATCGGCGCCCGATACTGCTGCCCGACGCTCGGCTGTGTCCCCTCAGCCGATGCGATCACCGCTTTTCGGATCGAACAGATGCAATTGGTCTGGTTCGACAACCAACCTCACCTCGTCGCCTGGCTTCACGCCGGCACGGCCCATGGCAAAGACGCAAAGCTGCTGACTGGCCAGCTTGACGTAGAACTGCGTCGAAAGCCCGAGAGGCTCGACCACACCCACCTCGCCCTTCAACGCGCCCTCATCCGCCAACTTGATATGCTCGGGCCGCAGACCGACGGTGATGGCGTCACCGTCCGTCAGCGGCAGGCCTTCCGGCAGCCGCAGCGCCTGGCCATCGGTCAGTACAGCCTCCGGGGTACCACCCTTGCAAACAATCGCCGGCAGGAAATTCATGCCGGGGGAACCGATGAAACCGGCGACGAACATGTTGGCCGGCCGATCATAGAGATCGAGCGGTGCGCCGACCTGCTGGATCAACCCGTCATGCATGACGACGATCCGGTCGGCCATGGTCATCGCCTCGATCTGGTCATGCGTGACATAAACCGATGTCGTCTTCAGCTGCTGATGCAGCGCCTTGATCTCGGCGCGCATATGGACGCGCAGCTTGGCGTCGAGGTTCGACAGCGGCTCGTCGAACAGGAAAACCTTGGGATCGCGCACGATGGCACGCCCCATGGCGACGCGCTGGCGCTGGCCGCCGGACAGTTGCCGCGGCAGGCGTTGCAGGAACGTGTCGAGCCCGAGCCGCTTGGCGGCGCCGTCCACCCTGGCGTCGATCGTCGTTTTCTCCGCCTTCTTCAGGAGCAGGCTGAAGCCCATGTTCTTCGACACGTCCATATGCGGATAGAGCGCGTAGGACTGGAAAACCATGGCGATGTCGCGGTCCTTGGGTGCCACGTCATTGACCAGCCGCTCGCCGATGCGGATCTCGCCGCCGGAAGCCTCCTCCAGCCCGGCGATCATGCGCAAGAGCGTGGACTTGCCGCAGCCTGACGGCCCAACCAGGACGACGAACTCGCCATCGGCGATTTCAAGGTCGACCGCGTGCAGGACGCGGACGGCGCCATAGTCCTTGCGGACGTTTTCGAGCGTAACAGAGGCCATCGATCTATCCTTTGACGGCGCCGGCGGTAAGGCCGGTGACGAGATAGCGTTGCAGGAAGGCGAAGAAGATACAGACCGGGATCAGCGCCAGGATGGACGCCGCCATCATCTGTCCCCAGTCGACGGCGAACTTGCCGATGAAGGTGAGCAAGCCGACGGCAAAGGTCTTCTGGTCGTCGCTGGAAATCAGCATCAGCGCGAACAGAAGCGCGCTCCAGGCGGCGGTGAAGACG
>NZ_RZQI01001023.1:0-1992 GCF_003998335.1 Mesorhizobium sp. M7A.F.Ca.CA.002.05.1.1
ATATACCGCCGCCGACGCCGCTCTTGCCGGGGATGCCGACGCGGAAGGCGAAATCGCCGGAGCCGTCATAATGGCCGCAGGTCAGCATCATGGCGCCGATGCGGCGTGCCCGCTCGGCCGACACCACGGAATGCCCGGTCGCCGGGTTCTTGCCGCCATTGGCGAGGAAGCGGCCGGCGAGCGCCAGTTGCCGGCAACTCATGGCGATGGCGCAGTGGTGGAAGTAGACGCCCAGCGCCAGTTCCGGCGCATGGTGGAGATTGCCAAAGGATTTCATATAATTGGCAAGCGCGAAGTTGCGGTAGCCGGTGGCGCGCTCGGACGCCGCCACCTCGCGATCGATGATGATCGTCTCGTCGTCGGCGAGGAACTGGATGAAGCGCAGGATCTCGCCGATCGCCTCGCGCGGCTGGTGGCCCGCAAGCAGGATGTCGGAAATGACGATGGCGCCGGCATTGATGAACGGGTTGCGCGGAATGCCGTTCTCATGCTCGAGCTGCACAATCGAGTTGAATGGATTGCCTGACGGTTCGCGGCCGACCCGCTGCCACAGCGCGTCGCCGACATTGCCGAGCGCCAGTGTGAGGGTGAACACTTTCGAGATGCTCTGGATGGAAAAGGCCTGGTCGGCGTCCCCCGCCGTCAGCACGCGCCCGTCATTGGTAACCGCTGCGATGCCGAATTTCTTCGGATCGACCTTACCCAACTGCGGAATGTAAGAAGCGACATCACCGCGATCGGTGCGATCGGCCATTTCGGCAGCGACTTCGGCCAATGCCTGATCAAGTTTGGAGGCCTGATCAAGTTTGTGGGCCTGATCAAGTCTGAGGGCCTGTTCGAGTTCCGGCATGGCGCTACCTCAACCAGCGTTCGAGGCGCGCCATCGCCTCGATCATGTCGTCGTGGCTGCCGGCGTAGGAGAAACGCATCGTGCGGTGCCCGGCCTGAGTGTCGAAGTCTTGGCCGGGTGTTGCCGCGACATGCGCCTCGGCCAGCATCTTGCGCGCGAAGGCCATGCTGTCATTGGTATGCCTGGTGACGTCACAAAAGGCATAGAAGGCGCCGTCCATGGGCGCCGCCAGCGGAAAGCCGAGTTCCGGGAGGCGTTTCATCAAAAGCTCGCGATTCCAGGCATAGCGACCCTTGACCGCCTCCAACTCCTCGGTCGCCCTGAACGCTTCGATCGCCGCGATCTGCGACAGTTCCGGCGGCGAGATATAGAGGCTCTGGGCGACGCGCTCGACCGGCCGCACCAGCTCTTGCGGCAGCACCATCCAGCCGATGCGCCAGCCGGTCATGCAGTAATATTTGGAGAAGGAGTTGATCACGGTCACGTCGCCTCCATAGGCAAGCGCCGTGGTGTCGGGGGCGGCATAGGCGAGCCGGTGATAGATTTCGTCGGAGATGACGGCGATGCCGAGGTCTTGTGCCGTCCTCACCAGGGCCGCCAGTTCATCGGCCGGTATGACCGCGCCGGTTGGATTGGCGGGACTGGCGAAGAGAACGCCTTTCAGCGGCTTTTCACGATGCGCGGTCTCGAGATGGCCGGCATGCAGGTAGGCGGCGTCGCCGAGCTCGATCTCGACCACCTCGATGCCGAGCGCGGCCATGATGTTGCGATAGGCGGGATAGCCGGGTGCCGCGATGGCGACGCGGTCACCCCCGTCGAACATCGCCAGGAAGGCAAGGTTGAAGGCGGCCGACGATCCAGTGGTTACCGCGATCCGGCCGGGCTCGATATCAAGCCCGTAATGATCGGCGTAGTGTCCGGCGATCGCCTTGCGAAAGCCTGCCAGTCCCAGCGCGTCGGTGTAGCCGATGCGTCCATCCTGCAGCGCCTTGGCGGCTGCGGCGCGAACCAGAACCGGTGCGGGATCGGAGGGCTGGCCGACGGCCATCGAAACAACCGGCACGCCCTGGGACTTCAGCCGGTTTGCCTCTGCCAGAATGTCCATCGCATGGAAGGGCTCGACATTGCCACGACGTGAGAGC
>NZ_RZQI01001024.1:0-1991 GCF_003998335.1 Mesorhizobium sp. M7A.F.Ca.CA.002.05.1.1
TCCGTGAGGTGACCGGCAGGGGGCGCTACCGGGCGTGGGACCCCGTTTAGCTGCGGCGGGCTTTGGCGAAAGCGACAGCACTGATGATTTTTGCTGTACGCTCATTCTCCCTCATCTGCGCGTTGACAGAAAACCAGCAGGCGAGGGTCACAGCACGCTGTGCTCCCCGCGATTTCCGGAAAACCAATGAAAAACGACTTTGATCGATCGCGCGGGACGTATCATTCAACCATGTCGAGAACGGGCGTGACGGCACGTACACTATGGACCGAGAGAACTTTGTCTGGCGACTTTGCGCACGCTTGCAAAACTCTTCGGAAAACTTCCTTCTGTTGATCCAATGATCGTAATGAGCTGGAGTGGCATCGCCGCTCTCCTCGGTTCTTGCTCTCTCAGTTGAACTTGATGCTAGCCTGCACGAAAACGCCGTAGCGCTTTGCCTTCCAATCGTCGGCCTGCGGGGAACCACGACCGCCCATTGCCTCTTCGAAATGAGCGGTGCCGTTATTCGCCACGGCCGCAACACCGCCTCGAGCTGGACGCCATGCCCATCGCCGTCTTCGGGAATTAGCTTGATCTTGGGCGCATGTGGTGCTGCTCTTTGCCGTCGAGCCGCGTGAAGAGGAACGCCACGTCACCAGAAAGGCTGAGTCGCTCGGTGAGTTGCGTCTGCCCGGCCAAGCCGAGTCGCAGCGAATGCCAATCGTTGTCCTGGCTGAGAGGTTGACGTAGGTGGGACGGTTGGCACACAGGTTCCCCAGTTGGTCGCCTGCTGCGTGCAACCGAAAGCATCGTAGCTCTCGTGCCAGAAATTGTTGCCAACAAAAGCACCGATGCGGTAGCGCGGTGAGTTCAAGAAATTATATCCAAGATCGGCGGTGAAATAGCTGACGCCGCCCCCGCGCTGATCACTGAATGTGTTTGAGTAGCCCCCCATTTCCGTAAGAAGTCCTCGTCATGAGAAAATCCTCCCTGATGCCGCCCGCACCGAGGAGGCCTTTACGAAAATGCCAGTCGGATTGTGGACTCGAATGCGCGTCTAGATCGTCATAGGTGAGCCGCGAGACCAGTGACGTACCTTTATGATTGTAAAGTTCCTTCGATGCGTTGCCGGTACTGGCCAGTAACGTAGTCCACCCTCGAAGGAAAAGACTGAGGCCGCCGACCCGGCTACCGACGCCGACTCGCAATCACCGGCACTCGACGGCGGTTCGGAACTTCTCGGTGCCGCAGCGCCGGCCAAGCCGGACGGGCCCGGTGAAAAATTCGTCGTCGAGGGCAAGGCGCCCGCTGCTGCGCCCGGCCGCGCCGACGATTTTTCTTGGCCGCCAAGGCGGCAGCCTGCGGCCGGGGCCACAACCGAAACGACCACGGCGATCAGTCCGTAAGCTGCCCGGGGCAGCGGAAGGGCGGAAAGCGCCTTCAGGTGGCCGCACAAGTAGGGTCTCGAGACGGACTCAGCGCGGCAGCACGCTCGATCCCATCAGCGCCTCATCGATGGCGCGCGCCGCCTGGCGGCCCTCGCGGATCGCCCAGACGACCAGCGACTGGCCGCGCCGCACGTCGCCCGCCGCATAGAGCTTTTCGACGCTGGTCCTGTAGTCCCGGTCATTGGCCTCGACATTCTTCGAGCGGCGGCTGTCAATGGCGATCTTCATCTGGCCGGCCAGTTCCGACACCGGCCCGCGAGCGGCTGGCCCGGCAAAGCCGATGGCGATGAACGCGAGATCGGCGCGGATGACGAATTCGGTGCCGGCGATCGGCTTGCGCTTTTCGTCGACTTCGCAGCATTTGACCCCGGTCAGCTGGCCGTTTTCGCCGATGAATTCAAGCGTCGCCACCTGGAATTCGCGCTCGGCGCCTTCGGCCTGCGAGGATGACGTGCGCATCTTGGTCGCCCAGTATGGCCAGACCGACAGCTTGTCTTCCTTTTCCGGCGGCTGCGGCCGGATGTCGAGCTGGGTGACGCGCACCGCGCCCTGGCGGAAGGC
>NZ_RZQI01001025.1:0-1986 GCF_003998335.1 Mesorhizobium sp. M7A.F.Ca.CA.002.05.1.1
AGAATGTCGGAGAGCGAGCCGGCGACATCCGGCTCGTCGTCGATGATCAAGGCATGGCGCAGGCCGCTCGATCGCGGCTGGTTGTCGCCGGCGGTGGCGAGGCCGGCCACGATGGCCGGCAGCTGGACGACGAAACGCGCGCCTCTCGGGAGCACTTCCTCGAACCAGACATTGCCATTGTGCCGCTCGATGATCGATTTCGAGATCGACAGGCCGATGCCGGTGCCGACGCCGACCGGCTTGGTGGTGAAATAGGATTCGAAGATGCGGCCGCGGATCGCTTCCGGCACGCCGGGCCCATTGTCCTCGACCGAGAAGCGGGGATGACCGCGGTCGCTGCGGAACGTCCGCACCTTGATCAGCCGGTCACCGGCAATGCCAGCCAAGGCGTGCTGGCTGTTGATGAGGAAGTTGGCCGCTACCTGCGTCACATGGTCGGCGTCGGCCATGGCCAGCAGCGGGCCGGCGGCGAAATCGGTGTCGATGACGATGCCGCTTGAGCGCGCGCCATAGGCGGTCACTTCGAGTGCCGACCGGATCACCTGGTTGAGGTCGGTCTCGGCCTGTGCCGCGGGATGGAGGCGGACCATCGACAGGAAGCTCTTGACGATGCGGCCGCAGCGCTCGGCCGCGGCGCGGACTTTCTCGGCGCGCACCTTGGTCTGCGGATCGGAAGCGAATTCGTGCAGCAGCGTCGATTGCGCCACAACCACGGCCAGCGGATTGTTGAGTTCGTGCGACACGCCGGCCAGCAACGAACCCATTGCCGCCATCTTCTCGTTCTGGTGCAGCTTCTCGCGCTGCCGGCCGATTTCTTCCTCGGCACGCAATTTGTCGCGCAGGTCGCGGATGGAGCCGAAGATCAGGCGGCGGTCGGCGACCCGCATCTCGGTCGCCGTCAGCTCGATCGGGAACACTTCGCCGGCGGCATTCTGGGTCACCGTCTCGAGCCGCTGGCCGACCATCGGCGCGCCGCGGCCGGACATGTATTCGGCCCCTGAGGCATAGCCCTTGCGGTAGTAGATCGGCACGATCGTATCGAGCAGGTCCTTGCCGAGGATGTCGCTGCGCTGGAAGCCGAACATCTTCTCGGCGGCCGGATTGAATTCGATGATCGAGCCGGTCTCGTCGATGACGACGATAGCGTCGAGCGAGGCCTGCAGCATGGTGCGGCGAATGACCTCGCTGGCGTGGGCGTCGGAGGGCGAGCGCTCGATGGCGTCGCCGATGGCCAGCGCGATGATGTGCAGGGTCGCCTCTTCCTCGTCCGTCCATGCACGCTCGTTGACGCAGTCATTGACTGCCAGCGTCCCCCAGAGATGGCCATGCGCAAATACCGACACCGACAGAAACGACTTGATGTGCTGTTTTTCGAAGTCGGCCCTCAGGAAGCCTTCAAGGTCGCGCGTATGCCCGGCGAACACCTTGCCTTGCCTCTCGTCCTCGGCCAGCCGCTCCAGCAGCGGGTCCGAATTGACGATCGATTGCATGATGACGGTCGGCGACGCCAGTTCGCCGCCGAAAAGAGGGTCGATCCAGTAGGCTGCGACGGATTGGGCGAAGCCCTGGCCGGGCAGCTCGCGCAAGCGAAACAGGATGCCGCGCTGGCAATCCATGGCCCGGCAGAGCGTTTCCAGTATGCCGTCTATCTCGCGCTGCCAGTCGCCGGCCTCGCGCAGCCGGCGAACGACACGCACGGCCGCCATCGCCGCGCCCTGCCTGAACCCTTGCATATCGGTGCTTGCTGCTTCAGCGATCATCTTGTGCTGTCATTCCGGAGTCGCGCCAATTCGGAGTCGTGCCAATTCTGGCTGGCGAGCAACCGAATCCTTCTGGCCCGGTGCTCAGTTGCCGTCGCCGGTCGGCAGCGAGAAGATATAGCCCTCGCCGCGCACCGTGCGCAGGAATTTCGGATTGGCGGGATCGGCCTCGATCTTCTTACGCAGCCGCATGATGCGAATGTCGACGGCGCGTGACGATTCCGGG
>NZ_RZQI01001026.1:0-1985 GCF_003998335.1 Mesorhizobium sp. M7A.F.Ca.CA.002.05.1.1
CCTTCACGGTCAGGGACACCAGCGCCATCATGGCGGTGATCGGCGGCGGCATGGTCGGCGGCATCTTCTACTGGCTCAGCGCCGGGCGCTGGGCCGGAAGCTGGTGGCAAGGCGAACCAGAATCCGGCGATGGTGGTCGAGCAGGATGACGGCCGCTATTTCGCCTGGGCCGTCAGGATCTTGAGCGCGAAGGCGGAGAACACGCCGGCAAAGAGATAGTCGACCACCCGCGTGACGCGCGGGCTGGCCTTCATCGCCGCCGAGAACTTTTCCGCCGCCAGCACCATCGGCACGGTCACCGGGACCGACAACACGATGAACATGAGTCCGAGGAAAAACAGCTTTCCCGGGGCGTTCGGATCATGCGCGGAGACGAACTGCGGCAGGAAGGTCATGAAGAACAGGATGATCTTCGGGTTGAGCAGATTGACGCCGAGTCCCGCCGCCCAGCTGCGCAACAGCGAAATCTCGGGGCCGGTCTTCTTCTCCGGCGAAAAGGCCGAGCCCCTGGTGATCGCCTGCCAGGCCAGGAAGACGAGATAGCCCGCGCCGAAGATCTTCAGCACGAAGAAAGCCATCGGCGAGGCGACGATCAGTGCCGAGACACCGACAACCACCAGCGTGGTGTGGATCAGCGTGCCGCACAGCGCGCCGGCCATCGAGGCAAAGCCGGTGGCACGGCCCTGGTTGAGCGTGCGCGAGACGAACAGCGTCATGTCCGGACCCGGCGTGATCGCCAGGATGACCGTGGCAATGGCGAACTGGATCAGCGTGGCGGTGTCTGGAATGAACGACATGAGCGGCCCCAGGGAATTGGGAGGCCTATACAGGATGCGCCATGACGATGCCAGACACAGCAGCCACCCGATGTCGATCCAGCAGGCGTCCGCAAGGCATTCGCTGGACGGCCGGCCGCGGCGTCCTATGCCTGCCTGCTCAGCCGCATCCTCGCCGGCTCCTCCGCGACGAGTTGATCGTTGCTAACATCGGCGTCCCCGGTGATCTGGTCGATCGGCTTGGGCCGGCCGAGGAAATAGCCTTGCGCCTCGTTGCAGCCTTCGACCTGCAGGATGGTGAGCTGGACATGCGTCTCGACGCCTTCGGCAAGCACCGGAATGTCGAGGCTGCGGCCCAGCGTCAGCACCGCCCGGATGATGGCCTTGGCCTGCGGGCTTCGCTCGACGTCAGCCATGAACGAGCGGTCGAGTTTGATCTTGTCGAAGGGAAACGAGCGCAGCGTATCGAGCGATGAATAGCCGGTGCCGAAATCGTCGATCGCGATCGTCACCCCCAGCGCCTTGATCTGGCGCAGGACATGCAGCGTGCGCACCTTGTCGGCGACGATCGTCGATTCGGTGAGCTCCAGCTCCAACCGTTTCGGCGACAGCCCGGTCTCGATCAGGATTTGATGGATGAGCTTGGCGAGATCGGCATGGGCGAACTGTACCGGTGACAGATTGACCGCGATCTTGTGGCCATTGCCCCACGAGGCCGCCTGGCGGCACGCGGTCCGCAGCACCCATTCGCCGATCGCCATGATCGAGCCGTTCTCTTCGGCAATCGGGATGAATTCAGCGGGCGGAATCATGCCGTGCACGGGATGGGTCCAGCGCAGCAGCGCCTCGTAGCCGCAGGTGGCGCCGGTCGGGACCGAGGTCTGCACCTGATAGTGCAGCGAAAGCTCGCCGCGGTCGATCGCCTGGCGAAGGTCGGTGGCCAAGGCGCGGCGCGCCCGCGCCGTCTCGTCCATGGCGGATTCGTAGAAGCAGACGGCTCGCGTGACGTCGTTCTTCGCCCGGTACATGGCAAGATCGGCGTTGCTGACCAGCCGCTCGCGGTCGGCCCCGTCGCGCGGATAGACGGCGACGCCGATGCTGGCGCCCGCGGCGATCTCGAAATCGTCGAGCCGCGACGGTTCGAACAGGGATTTCTCCAGCCGCGAGACCAGCCCGAGAAGGTCCTTCTGATCCTTGAAGCGCTTGATC
>NZ_RZQI01001027.1:0-1984 GCF_003998335.1 Mesorhizobium sp. M7A.F.Ca.CA.002.05.1.1
CGCCCGGTTGGCGGACTTCGGGCGCCCGCGGTTTTTTCGCCGCATTGGCCATCGCGCTGATGGCCGCCGCGGTGCCTGCGCAGCCCGCGCATGCGCAAGCCAAGGAAAAGCGGGTGGGGCAAAAGACGGCGCGGCCTGCCGGTATCGACCGCAATGGGGTGCTGATCCTGATCCGCGGTGCGCTTTTGGCGCTCGACCAAGCCAACAAGACCGGTAACTACACCGTTTTGCGCGATCTCGGCTCGCCGAATTTCCAGGCCAACAGTGCGGCAGGGCTCGGCGACATCTTCGCCAACCAGCGCAAGCAGGCACTCGACTTCGGTGCCGTCGCGGTGCTCGAGCCGCAGCTGACCTTGCTGCCTCAGATCGAGCCGAACGGTATGCTGCATATGGCTGGCTTCTTCCCGTCGGTGCCCTTGCAGGTCAATTTCGAGCTTATGTTCGAGCCAACTGACCGGCAGTGGAAGATCTACGGCGTGTCCGTCAACCTGACATCAGGTGGCCCGCAAGCGCCCGACACGCCGGTGGCAGAGCAGTCGAAGCCGGACGCCGCCGGCCCGCCGCCGGAGGGGCCGTCGATGGCCGTACAGCCGAAGAAAGAGACCAAACCGGTCAAGCCGTAGCGTGTGGAGTGTTCATGCGCTGGTCCTGCCAAGTCCTGTGCGTAGCCTCGATGTCGGGAGCACCTGAGTTGACCGATGAAAAAAGGCTCCAGAGGTACATTTGCATACTCGACCCGACCAACGCATGGACGGTCTGGGATTGCGAGATGGAGATGCCGGCTTCACTGGGAGGCCAGCTTCTGACCGGGCGGCCGAAGGAGCGAGCCGAGGCTGCCCGCGCAATTCTGGAGCGTATCCACAAAAGCAAGATGGATGGTGGCAAGCCAAATCGGCTCCTCGATTAATCGTGCCTTCTGCGCTTCGTGGCGAGACCGCTGTCATGGTCGGCTCGGCCAGTTGGCGCGGGCTAGAGGCGGACCGTCGGCGCCGACAAGCTGATCCTTCGGATCAAGCTCGAAAGCCGGCTCTTTGCTGCTGCCGGCCATGTTGTGCAAGGGGCAACATGGCTGGCTGTGCAAGGTAGCTCGGGCCGACGGGTTTTCGTGCGGCTTGTCGCCCCACTCGCCGGTAAATTAGTCGAATGGAATGTGTATCCTCGATGTAACAGTCCGGCCACCGCAAGCGGTCATTGGCGGCACAAAGCGGCGGACCGTCGTCATTTGACGACTAGGAAAGCCGGCGGCATTCGATCAGCCATTGGCAGGAAACACTGACGATCGCTTCGGCTCCCGCCGAGGGCGATCTGTCGGGATCGGGGCTGGGGCACTACATGAATCTCAACGATCGCAATCGTCGCTATCGCAACCGCTTGCTGGTCAGCACGGCGATGGCCGGGGCGACGCTGCTCGGCTTGGGCCAAAATGCCGACGCCGCCTGCACGCCGGCGGCGCCACCCAACTATGTCTGCTCCGGCGTCAACACCACCGGCCAGATCGTACCCACCACGATCGGCTTGCCGCTCGACCTGGGCGACTTCATCGCCCTTGCCCTTGCTCCGGCCAACCCTTCGGTCACCACCGATCCGGGGTTCAGCGTTACCACCAGCGATCCCTTCGCGCTCGGCATACTGGGCAGCGGCGCGGTCAGCTACACCGATGCCAATTCTTCGGCGCTAAGCTCGACGACGGGCATCGGCCTTGGCGTCGTGTCGCTGGTTCCACAGGTGGCACCTCCCCATTACGGAGCGAACCCGGGTGGCGCGGTGACCATCGATACCAATGGTGCCTTGACCGGCGCCCTGATCGGCCTCGCCGCCATCAATACCGGCGACGGCGCCACCGCCGTCAACGCCACCGGCGATATCACGGCGACCGGCGCCAATGGCTATGGCGTCGTCGTCTATTCGCTAGGCTCGGATGCCGACGTCACCACCGGAAAAGTGAGCGGCACCAATGTCGGCATTTCCGCGATCAACCAGGGGG
>NZ_RZQI01001028.1:0-1978 GCF_003998335.1 Mesorhizobium sp. M7A.F.Ca.CA.002.05.1.1
ACAAGACGCTATTCGAGGAACCACTCTACTAAGTCCCTTATTTCCAGTGGTGTGAAGCATGCCAGTTAGCCTGTCGAAGCGTGACGACATCAACCTCGACACTGTTTTCCGCGTCGCCTGGAAGAAGGACACGGTGGCGATCGGCGAGAAGGCCTTGCAGCGCATCGCCGAATGCCGCGCCTCGTTTCTCAGGCTGATCGAATCCGATCCGCCACCGGTCATCTATGGCGTCACAACCGCCATGGGGGAATTGGCAAGCCGAAAGCTCGAACCTGACGAGCGTGATCGCCATGCGCGCATCAAGGCGTTTGCCGCCGCCACCTCGTTCGGCGATCCCTTGCCGGATCGCGTGGTCAGGGCGATCGTGCTTGCCCGTCTGACGAATTTCATCGAGGGCAACGCCGCCACAACGCCGCGCATCGCGCTAGCCGTGGCCGCAATGCTCGACGGGGAGCCGATGCCTGTCGTGCCGGCCTCCGGCCAGGGCGGCGCCGGTGAGATCCTGGCGCTCTACCCCTTGTTTGCAGAACTTTCGACGCGTTTCGACCTCGAGGTCAAGGAACGGGGTTCGCTCATCAACGGCTCGCCTTGCGCTGCCGCTCTGGTGGCAGACGCAGCGCTCGCGGCGCGCCGCCGGATCCGCATGGCGCACCAGGTGTTCGCGCTGTCGATCGAGGCGTTTCGTGCCCCCCTCGAACACTATGACGCCGCCCTCGACACGCTCTGGGGCGATGAGCATGAGGCCGCGGCCCTGCAGGGTTTGCGGGAATTTCTGGTTGGCGCCGGCGACGGGCGGCGCAACTATCAGGCGCCGGTCAGCTACCGCATCGTGCCGCGCGTCCTCGGCCAGGCGCATCGTGCGTTGTCGTCGGCCGAGCGGGCGGCCAATGTGTCGCTGGCCTCTATATCGGACAATCCGGTCTACATCCCGCCCGACGATGCACATCCGCTCGGCCGCTGCATCTCGACCGGCGGCTATCACAACGCCATGGCGACGCCGGCGTTGGACGATCTGGCGGCGATATGGGCCGATATCTGCCTGCTCTGCGACCGCCACGCCTCGAAGCTTCTGAACGGCAAGGTGTCGCTGCTGCCGGATCTGCTGATGACCGGACGTCACTCGGCCGACAGCGATGGCCATGGCAATGTCGGCTACGTACCGATGGCAATCACCGGCTATCTCGAACAGGCCAAGCTGGCAGCGCAACGTACCTTCATGCCGGGCACGGAATCAGCGGGCGCGGGGCAGGACGACGTCGCCACGACGGCATTCTTCGCATGGACCAAGGAAGCGACCGCCGGCCGCTGCGTCGACGCGGCCATGGCGATGCTGGCGATGATCGCCTCGCAGGCGCTGCACGTCACCGAACGGACGCCGCCGCCGGCACTGCGCTCCTTCGTCGATCAAATCAGAGCTATCGTGCCGCCTGTCGGCGCCGATCGCGTGCTGGGGCCGGAGCTTGCCAGGTTGGCGGAATGGTTCACTGAGAAGGTGTTCGAGGCGTAGAGATGCCGACAAGCTGTAGCCGGTGAAATTGGTGCGCCTGAACGGATGAAATTCGAACCGGTCCTCCTTCGCCAAGGCTTCGGAGGACGCTTTTTTTTGTGCATGTCGTCCTCCCAAAACCGAGTTCACTTTTGGGCGGCATGCACTAACGAGCTTCAGGTGGCCCGCCACCCGAAGCTCGAAGAGCGAAGGGTGGTGCGGACGACGGGAATCGAACCCGTACGATCAGAGATCGAGGGATTTTAAGTCCCTTGCGTCTACCAATTCCGCCACGTCCGCAGGCCAGCCCTTTTCAGACGCCAGACACAGCCCGTCAAGTCGTGTTGTTGAGCGTTCGCCGAACGTGCGAACAGACCGGGCGACTTGATGATACTGGCGCGATCACGGAATTATCGGCGCGGCGGGTAATGGTAGGATGCGTGTGGTGGATTTGATCCGCCAAGGCCGGCGCCTCTCAGGCCCAACCCATTC
>NZ_RZQI01001029.1:0-1977 GCF_003998335.1 Mesorhizobium sp. M7A.F.Ca.CA.002.05.1.1
GGCAAGAAAGCCGTGTGCGGTGTCCCGGAAATAGACCTCATCGGTGTGGATGCCGACCCATTTGGTGCGCAGCCGCCCGGCAAGATAGCCTCCGACACCAGAGGACAGCCATTGCACGATGACAAGCCAGACGGCGGTGGACGCCGCGAAAGTGGTGACAGATGCGCCGGATCCCGACCATGGCGACACCATGGTCAATCCCAGCCCCGAACCGAGCAGCATGAGGATGAAGGTCAACGTCGAAGCCGCGAAGGCACCGGCGATGATCGGTCCCCAACTGACGGCGGTGGAGGAGGATTCTGTTGAAGTGGAAACGTCGACAGCCGATAGGGTGGACTGCATGGAAGCCCCCTACCGTACGAACAGCATGATCAGAATGATGATCGGGATCGGAATACCGAGCAACCAGAGCAAAATGCCGCGTCCCATGAAGGCCTCCTGTAAGAAATTGTGATCGATGTTGTCACAATGTCCCGCAGGGACTTCCGTTCCGGGGCGTTGTAAAATGATTCTGTTGCCGCCGGTGGAACAATTGGCGCGCCGCAGCGCGCCAATTCAGAATTTAACGTCCGGATCAGATATCCAGATTGGCGACCGACAGCGCGTTGTCCTGGATGAACTCGCGCCTGGGTTCGACCTCGTCGCCCATCAGCCTCGAAAATAGTGAATCCGCGTCGGTCGCGTCATTGACCTTGACCTGCAGCAGCGAGCGCACATTCGGGTCAAGCGTGGTTTCCCACAGCTGTTCGGCGTTCATCTCGCCGAGACCCTTGTAGCGCTGCATTGTCAGGCCCTTGCGGCCGGTCGCAAAGACCGCATTGAGCATCGCCAAGGGCCCCGAAATCGTTTCGGAGACATCCTTGCGGCGCAGCACCGGCGGCGACCCGTAGACCTCGCTGAGGCGCTGTGCGTAGCGGTCGAGCTGGCGTGCGTCGGCCGAATTGATCAGCGCCAGGTCGAGATGCGCGTATTCCTTGACGCTGCGCACCGTGCGCTCGAACACATAGCCGCCGACACCCTCGTTTGAGGTCGACATGCGGCCCGTCCAGCCGCGCTCGGTGTCCTCGGCAATGATGTCGAGGCGTTTTGCAATCCGCTCCGCCATGTCGTTGGCTCGGCCGAGATCGGTGAACACGTCCGGGTTGAGCCCGCCGGCGATCGCCGCCTGCTCGACCACGCCTCTGTTGTAGCGCGTGTGCAGGCCGTTGATCAGCTGGCGCACCGCCAGTGCGTCGTCGATGGCTCCGCGCAGGTCCTGTCCGATGCGAACCTCGCCCGAGCCGAGCGTAAGCGATGCTTCCTCCAGTCCCGAGCCGATCAGGAACTCCTCGAACGCGCTCTCGTCCTTGATGTATTGCGAGCTCTTGCCGCGCGTCACCTTGTAGAGCGGCGGCTGGGCGATGTAGAGATGGCCGCGCTCGATCAGCTCCGGCATCTGCCGGAAGAAGAAGGTCAGCAGCAAGGTTCTGATATGGGCGCCGTCGACGTCGGCGTCGGTCATCAGGATGATCTTGTGGTAGCGCAGCTTGTCGGCGTTGAACTCGTCCTTGCCGATCGAGGTGCCGAGCGCCGTGATCAGCGTGCCGATCATGTCGGAGCCGAGCATGCGGTCGAAGCGCGCCCGCTCGACATTGAGGATCTTGCCGCGCAACGGCAGGATCGCCTGGTTCTGGCGCGAACGCCCACCTTTGGCCGAGCCGCCGGCGGAGTCACCCTCGACGATGAAGATTTCGGACTTCGCCGGGTCGCGTTCCTGGCAGTCGGCCAGTTTGCCGGGCAGGGAAGTGACGCCGAGCGAGCTCTTGCGGGTGATATCGCGCGCCTTGCGCGCCGCTTCACGCGCCGCCGCGGCCTGGATCACCTTGTCGACGACCACCTTGCCTTCGCTCGGATGTTCTTCCAGCCAGGTGCCGAGCGCTTCGTTGACCAGGCCTTCGACGACAGGACGGACTTCCGACGAGACCAGCTTGTCCTTGG
>NZ_RZQI01001030.1:0-1977 GCF_003998335.1 Mesorhizobium sp. M7A.F.Ca.CA.002.05.1.1
CATGACGACTTCGCCAACCAGCATGGCGTTGAAAAGCTTGATTGGATGGCGGTCCCAGCCGCGATCCGCCGCCCAGCCGACAATTGCCGCCATGACCACGAAGCCGGCGAGATAGCCGCCGGTCGAGCCGAGCATGTAGGCAATGCCGAGACCCTTTTCAGGCGTGCTCTGGAAGACGGGGAAGCCCATGGCGCCCTCGGCCATGTAGAGCAGCAGGGTGGCGACGCCGAGACGCATGCCGAAGGCGGCGGCGATCAGCAGCACGGCCAGCGTCTGCATCGAAATGTCGACCGGCCCGAGCATTACCTTGGTCTTGGCCGACAGTGTCAGCACAAGCGTTCCGGCGATGGCCAGGAAAAGCTGCGTTGCCAGCCGCGCCGCGCCGTTTTGCGGCAGAGCCAGAGAAACAAGCGGACGCATCGTAGTTGCAATTGCCATGGTATTTCCCCAATCCGATTGCCGCACTCCGATGTTCGCGGCCTCACATCCTCCTATATTGGCTTGCGTGTTGTGCGGCAATCGGTTTTGCCGTTTCCCGAAACAAGGCACCGATGCATGGCACTGAAATTCGATACCGGCTTCGACCCCTTCTATGGCCAGGGGGTGAATGTCGCGCCCGATGTCCAGCGCATCACGGCCCGCAATCCAAGCCCCTTCACCTTTCACGGCACCAACAGCTACGTTGTTGGCCGCGATACGCTGGCGGTGATCGATCCGGGGCCGGAGGACGAGGCGCATCTGCGGACCCTGATCGAGGTGATCGCAGGCCGGCCGGTCAGCCATATCTTCGTCAGCCACACGCATCGCGACCACTCCCCGCTGGCGGCCCGGCTGAAAGAGCGCACCGGCGCCCTCGTGCTGGCAGAGGGGCCGCACCGGCCGGCAAGAGCCCTGCATATCGGCGAGACCAATGCGCTCGATGCCAGTGCCGACACGGCTTTCATCCCTGATGTCGCCCTGCCCGACGGCGAGGTGGTCGACGGCGACGGCTGGTCGATCAGGACGGTTCTGACCCCGGGCCACACCGCCAATCATGCGGCGTTCGCGCTGCAGGGAACCGGCATCCTGTTTTCGGCCGATCATGTCATGGCCTGGGCAACCTCCATCGTCGCCCCGCCGGATGGAGCGATGGCCGACTACATGGCCTCGCTGGACCGCTTGATCGAACGCGGGGACCGCTTGCTGTTGCCAGGACATGGCGGGCCGGTGACAGCACCGCGCGCTTTCATGCGCGGGTTGAAGACGCATCGCAAGATGCGCGAGCGCGCCATTCTGGAGCGGGTCAGAGAAGGCGACCGGACGATCGTGGACATGGTCAAGGCGATCTACAGGGACACCGACCCGCGGCTGCATGGCGCCGCCGGATTGTCGGTGCTTGCCCATCTCGAGGATCTGACGGCGCGCGGTCTGGTCACGACAGACGGCGCACCGGCCATCGACGGCATTTTCACGCCGGCCGGATAGGCCAACCTGGACCGCTGCTAAGTGCCGAAGCCTTATTCGGCTGGCGCGGCGCCGACCTGACCGGCGACTTCCTGGTCGAGCTCCGCCAGGAATTCGGTGATGCGCGCGGCATTGTCGCCAAGGTCGTAGCGGCCGTAGCGGGATGCCGACCGCATATCGACGATGACCGTGTCGCCATCGTCCGTCACGCGGATCGCCACATCGGCGGGAAGGCCGATCACGAAGCCCTTGGCGACGGCGGTGATGGTCACCTCGCTTTGCCCGGCGAGATCGGGATAGGGCTCCGACAGCTCCCAGTCGCGCCGGTCGAGTACGGTTTCGACGGCATTGACGACAGTCTCGAACGGCAGGTCGTAGCTGCGTGCGCTGACCAGCGGATAGCTATCGGCCTGCAGCCGCTGTTCCCCAGGCGTCGACGGCGCAAGCACGTTCATATCCTTCGTCCGGTCGCTCACGTCGAGCGCCGGCGGTTCGTCGAAATCCGTCGAGATATCCCTGAGCGGCGGATAGATC
>NZ_RZQI01000102.1:0-2366 GCF_003998335.1 Mesorhizobium sp. M7A.F.Ca.CA.002.05.1.1
GACATAGGGCTTGAATGATGAGCCGGTCTGGCGCAGCGCCTTGGTGGCGCGGTTGAACTGGCTGGCCCCATAGTCGCGGCCGCCGACGATGGCGCGCACGGCGCCGTTGGTCTCGATGACGACGACGGCACCTTCGGTGACGTTGTACTCCTTGCCGAACTGGCGCAGGTGGAACTCCACCGATTCTTCCGCCGCCTTCTGGATGTTGGCGTCAAAGGTGGTGTGGGCGAGAAGCGAGTGCTGGCCAGGTTTGGCGATCTTCTTGACCTCGTCGAATGCCCAGTCGAGGTAATAGTCAGGGCTTTTCTGTTCGCCGCGGTCGACGACATCGGCCGGATGCAGCCTGGCCTGCAGGACCTGGCCTTCGGTCATGAAGCCGGCATCGACAAGGTTGGACAGCACCACATTGGCGCGCGCGCGCGCCGCCGGCAGGTTGATGTGCGGCGCATATTTGGTCGGCGCCTTGAACAGGCCGGCCAGCATCGCCGCCTCGGCCAGGTTCAGGTCCTTGACGCTCTTGCCGAAATAGAAGTCGGCGGCAGCCTCGATGCCGAACGTGCCGCCGCCCATATAGGCGCGGTCGAGATAGAGCTGCAGGATCTCCTTCTTCGACAGATTGGCCTCGAGCCACAGCGACAGGAAGGCTTCCTTGATCTTGCGCTCCAGCGTGCGCTCGTTGGTGAGGAACAGGTTCTTGGCCAACTGCTGGGTGATGCTCGAGCCGCCCTGGACGACGGAGTTCGCCCGCACATTCTCGAAGATCGCGCGCGACAGGCCGAGCACATCGATGCCGTAGTGGTCGAAGAAGCGACGGTCCTCGGTGGCAAGCACCGCCTTGATGACGTGATCGGGCATCTCGTCGACCGGCACGGAATCGCGCTGGATGATGCCGCGCTGGCCGATCTCGTTGCCATAGCGGTCGAGGAAGGTGACGGCGAAGTCGCCCTGGGCGCGCCAGTCGCCAGCCGTGTCCTGGAAAGCCGGAATGGCCAGCGCCAGCATCACCACGATGCCGACGGCGCCGAGCGTGAAACCTTCGCTCAACAGTTCGATGATGCCACGGCGCCAGCCGTTGACGCGGAAGCGCCGCGAGAAGATCGTCGCTGATTCCCAGAATTGGCGCGCCTTGAAGCCGATCTCATAGAGCGAGGAATCGATCCACGCATCGAGCGCCAGCAGCCGGGCGGCGATCGGACCTCTTCTTTTGCGCGGTTCGGGACTGGCCATTCGGAATCCGGCTAGCAATTGCACGACCTGAGAACCGCAAACCGGCAATTTCAGGGCGATGCATTCCGGGAGACTATTCCTCCATTTTTCCAGCACTCACAAGGGCGGCGAAGACACAGTATTGGGTTTGTTGCTGATGGGCCGGCCCAAGAATACAGCCCGGCGCCAACAGCATGTGCCCGCGCCTCCAGCGGAGGCGTGAACTTGTTATCACTGCAGCTCGGCGCGCCTCATGCGGCTCGCAAGCTTTCTTTCGGACGCAAATTCTGGTTCATGCGGAACAGGTTCAGCGGGTCGTAGCGCTGCTTGATTTCCAGAAGCCGTCGATGGTTGCCACCATAGGCCGCTTCGACCCGGTCGACCTCGTCCTCCGGCATGAAGTTCACGTAGGCGGTGCCGGCGGCATAAGGTTTGGCCGCCTCGTAGATTGAACGAGCCCAGTCGGTGCAAGCCTTGTCCATGGTGGGTTCGCGCCAGCGGGCGTGAATGTTCATGACGAAATGCGAACTGCGCTGTGGGAACGCCGTTGCATCCGCCTTGACGCGACCTGCCGCGCCGCCGACATGGCCGATAAATATCTCGCATTCGGGTCCCGGCAGCTTGGCTATTGCCCCCGTTACGACCGCAGCCGCCTCCTCGGAAAACTCGGTGAAGTCATGGCTCTTCCAGTAGTTGCGGGCGCCGGGCGTGAGCAGTGGGTCGAATGCCTGCTGCCAGCCGGTGAACGGGCTGGGGCCCACGACATCGGCAATCGGCGTGCCGATGGCTCGAAGTTTTTGCGTCGCCTTTTCGCCTGCCTCGATGTCGCCGCAATAACACATGGCCAGAACCAGAACCTCCTTGCCATGCCATTCCGCGGGCAGGAAGGGCAGCGGCGGCGCCTGCCGCATGACTACCCAGCAGGTCAACTCGTCAGGAGCGGTTTCGAGCGCCTTGCGATACTCCCGCAGCACCTTTTCGGCATCGGCGAAGGGATGGACGACAAGCCCTGCCAGCACTTGCGGTCCAAACTCATGGAGATGGAACTCGAATGCCGTGACGACGCCGAAATTGCCGCCGCCGCCGCGCAGCGCCCAGAATAAATCGGGATTTTCAGTCTTGCTGGCCCGGAGCAGTTTGCCGTCGGCGGTGACCACATC
>NZ_RZQI01000102.1:2376-11153 GCF_003998335.1 Mesorhizobium sp. M7A.F.Ca.CA.002.05.1.1
TCGATGGTCAGGCCGAATTTGCGGGTGATCCAGCCGAAGCCGCCACCCAGCGTCAGGCCGGATATGCCGGTGGTCGAGTTGATTCCGGTCGGCACCACCAGCCCGAAGGCCTGCGTCTCCTTGTCGACATCGGCAAGCGTCGCGCCAGGCCCGACCCATGCCCGCCGCCCAGCGACATCGACCCGCACCGATTTCATCAATGACAGATCAATCATCAGGCCACCATCGCAGACCGCACTTCCGGCAATGTTGTGGCCGCCGCCGCGCACGGAGACGAGAAGCCTGTTCTCCCTGGCGAAATTCACGGCACTGACGACATCGGAAGCGCCGACGCAGCACACGATCAGCCCGGGCAGCCGGTCGACCGTGGCATTCCAGACGGTCCGTGCTTCGTCGTACGCGGCATCGCCTTCGCTCAGCATTTTGCCGCGCAATTGTGCCGAAAACGCTTCCAGGGCTGCGGCGTCGATTGTCGTTTTTCCGCGTTCAAGCGTGGTGAGGCTCATGGTGTTCATGGTTTCCTCCCGATTTGCAGATGAGCTGTCCTCTCCCAAAAGACGTTTTTACTGTGCGCTTATATTAGCTATCGCGCAAGTTTCGCGTCGGCCAGCGTTGCGACTCGCAAGCGGGGCACATGGTGCCGCCAGCCGGCGATCTCAGCCGTTTTGCGCGCGCGACCTTGCACCCTCGGCCGCCAGGATGCCGATCATGCTGATGCGAATGTGAGCGAAGCAGCGTAGCGCTATCCCACTCCTCAGGCCGGTTCGCGCTTCAGCGCCTGCGCCATGCAGTGGATGCCACCGCCGGTCTTCGAAATCTCGCTCATGTCGACGGCCGCGACTTCGAAACCGCGCGCCTTGAGCTGACCGATCAGCGCCTGGCTGGAGGTCGGCGCGATCACCCGGTCCCTGCCCAGCGACATGAAGTTGCAGCCGAGCGCCATCGTATCCTGGAACGGCACGTCGATGATCTCGTGGCCCTTGCCCTTCAACCAGTCGACAATGCCGGGTTCGGTGCAGGCGAGGCAGACAGCGGTCAGTTTTTCGGCGATCGGCACCACCATCAGGTCGATATGGACGTAATATTCGTCGATGAAGGCGATGCGGGTTTCCCAACCCTCCTTGTCGAACCAGGCCTGTACCTGGCGCGCACCTTCCTCCTGCGTGCGGGCGCCGCCGCAGCCGATCAGCACGACGCCGTCCTCGATGACGTTGAAGTCGCCGCCCTCGAACGTGCCTGCGGTGACCATGTCGTAGATCGGGATGCCGAGCTTTTCGTAGGTGCGGATCGCGGCATAGTTCTCGCCGCGCCGCCACCAGTTGGCCATGGCGGTGATGAAGGCGCCGTAAGGCGTCATGACGCTGGAATCGCGGGAATAGACCTGCATCGGCAGCTCAGGCGTCGGCTCGTGCCAGTGGATGTTGACGCCGAAATGCTCGTAGGCGGCGACCAGGTCCTTGTGCTGTGCCTGGGCGATCTGGACGTTGCAGGGCGCCTCGCGCAGATGCTTGCGCGACAGCGAACTGGTCGACAGATGCCGCAGGAAATTGGGCGAGCCGAGCAGGACGTCGGTTAGCACGTCGGTCTCGTTGGCAAAGCCCCAGGCGGTCAGCGGCTTGGTGCCGCCGGCTGGGTTGCGGCGCTGCAGCGAAAACGGCTCGGCGACAATGCGGTCATGAACGGTCATGGGGTTCTCCTCGTGATCAGATCGGCGGTCATTTGGCTTGGGGAATGCTCGGTATCCACCAGTCGCGTCCGCGCGGGGTGGTGACATATTCAGGCCAGCGAAAATGGATAGGCGGCTCGTAGTCACAGAGCGGGGCGATCCAGTTCGAGCCGCCGATTCCGCCGCCGGTGCGGGCGACGAATTCATTCATCGCCGCATCGCGGGCGGTCTGGTCTTCCAGCAGGCGGAGCGCCGCCAGCGCGACCGTCTTGGACGCGCAGATGACCATCGGGTCGATCGTCGCCGAAATGCCGCCCAGCGCATTCATCACCCATGCCGGATAGGGGTAGCCGGTCTCCGAACGCAGCGCCGGGCGGGCGACATAGAACCGCGCTGTCGGCGTATGCCAGCTCATGTCGGTGTAATCGTCGGAGGTCGAATTGACTTGCGAGGGCGGCAGATCGCGGCGCAGGATCGCTTCCGCCGCCTGCGGCTCGATCAAGCGCTCGAGTTCTTCGATGAACGGCTCGTCGCTCGCCATGCGCCCGGCATTGACCTGTATTTCGCGGGCAACTGCCTTGGCGTCCTCGTCCCAGCGCGGCGGCCCAGCCGTCGACAGCGCTTCATAGGCGATTTCGGCCATGGCATGGTTGGCAAGTCCCGGTCGTGACTTCGACACCCAATGCCGCTCATGGCGGCAGCCGCTCATGCTGGCAGCGGCCTCGGCATTGCGGTCGAGCACCGCGGTGACCTGCTCGGCCATGGCAAGCGTCGGCACGCGGATCATGTACTGGATCTCGGCCAGCCCCGCCGGCAAATTGTCGGCGGTTGCTTGCCCCGCCGTCAGGATCGCTTCGCTGATCGACCAGCCGCCCTGGTGCGGCAGCATGGAATCGCGCAGAGCCTTGGAGGCCATGTACATCATCATCAATGCGTCGTTGGCGCCGGGGGCGCGCGCCGCCGAATGTGCTTGCGGAATGGGTGCAGCACCCGCAGCCAGCGCCCAGCGCTCCGGTTGGTCGCAGATGAAGCGATAGATCATCGCGTAGGCCGCGCCGCAATGCGTGTCCCAGCGCGCCGTGTTGCAGAGCGGCAGCATGTAGAACGGATGAAAGGAGATCATGCCGGCAAGGCCGTCATAATAGCCCTTGGCGGCATGGATCGGCTTTGACCCGCGCACCTTTTCCGCCGGCTCGCCGGTGAAGCGCAGCGTGCCTGATATGCCGTGGCGCTGCATCGCCGCCTTGGTCGCCAGCAGCCCGCCGAGGCTCGAAATCCCGAGGCCGGAATGCGGGTCGGTGTGGCCGCCGGCCTGGTTGCCAAGTCCCCGGCGCGGACGCTCGACCGTAGCGGCATCCTGGCAATTGCCCGGCACCGCGTCGTATTCGGCGTACATGCCGATGGTCGGGCCGGGGCCGTTGGTCCAATGCGCGCAGAAGGCGGTCGGCATGCCGGCGGAGCCTTCTTCGACGGAAAAGCCTTCGAGTTTCAGCCGCTCGACATACCAGGCGGCTGATTGATACTCCCGCCACGCGGTCTCGCCGTAATCGAAGATGGTGCGTGTCCACGCGGACAACAACGGCTGGATGCCGTCGAGACAGGCAAGGGCGGTTGCTTGCGCCGAGGTGGCCACCGGTTTCTCCATGGCATGAGAAGAAAGCAGTGAAGCGGGTCGCTAAAAAGTGATATGTTTTCCCGGTTCGTGCAAATTCGGTTCACCTGAGGTTCCTTGCGTATACCATCGACACAAGCGCTGCGCGCGCTCGACAGCTTCGCCCGCCACGGCAGCGTCTGGCGCGCCGCCGACGAGTTGCACCTAACCCGCAGCGCTGTTAGCCATCAGCTTCGCCTGCTGGAGCGCGACCTCGGCTTCGACCTGCTCGAACGCATCGGCAAGGGCGTGGCGTTGACGCCGCGCGGCCAGCGCTACGCCAGCGATGTGCGCAAAGCGCTCACCGTTCTGGGCGACGCGGTGACGCGCGATGCCGGCACCGGAGTCGGCGGCTCGTTCGCCGTCAGTTGCACGCCCGGCTTCGCCTCGCTGTTCTTGTGCACCCATATCGGCGAGTTCCGGCAGATGTATCCTGACGTGGCGCTGCGCATCCTGACGCCGCGCCGGCTCGACGATGTCAGCAATGCCGATGCCGATGCCTTCATTGCGTTTGGTGTCGGCAATTGGCCGAACCGGGCGGTCGAGCCGCTCTGTGAAATCTCGTTCACGCCGCTCTGCAGCCCGACACTGCTCAACAAGGTCGGTGGTTTTTCCCGGCCGTCGGACGTGCTGCGCGCCAACCTGCTGCATCTCGATGACACCGAGGATTGGGCGCGCTGGCTGGCGCTGTCCAAGGTGGAAAACCCCGACATTGAGGGCGGCATCTTCTTTTCGGACATGAACCTCGTCTTTTCGGCGGCGATTGCCGGCCAGGGCATCGCCATGGGCGACGAACTGACCAGCCGGCGGGCGCTGAGCGAGGGCCGGCTGGTCAGGCCGTTCGACATAGCGATCAAGTCGCCGCGTTCCTATTTCCTGGTCTCCGAACACGCCAAGGCTTCGCATCCGGTGCTGGAAGCGTTCGCAGGATGGCTGCGGTCGAAACTCCAGGAGAACCGCATTCTGCCGTATTGAGGGCAGGTGGCGACATCTCGCCATAGATGAATGGAATTTGCCGATCACGCGAAAACTATTCGGTTGCGGTGAGCCGGCACCCTGCCTACGATTTCGACAAGCGTTAGGGAAAGGGCAGTATGCAGCAACCCGGCCGTGCCGCAGAGATCAAGGCAATCGGGATCGGCAAGAGCTTCGGCTCATTCCGTGCGCTGGACAATCTGTCGCTCGATATCGGCCGTGGCGAGTTCCTGACCCTGCTCGGGCCGTCCGGTTCGGGCAAGACCACCTTCCTGATGATCCTTGCCGGCTTCGTGCAGCCGACCGAAGGCAAGCTGTTCAGCGACGGCGTCGACATCACCGACCGGCCGGCCGAGCAACGTGCCGCCGGCATGGTGTTCCAGGGCTACGCGCTGTTCCCGCATATGAGCGTCGAAGCCAACATCGCCTTCCCACTCAAGGTGCGCAAGAAATCGGCCGCCGACATCAAGCGCCGCGTCGGCGAGATGATCGAGCGCGTCGGCCTCAAGGGCCACGAGAAAAAACTGCCGGCGCAATTGTCAGGCGGTCAGCAGCAGCGTGTGGCGCTGGCCCGCGCGCTGGTGTTCGAACCGGGCGTGCTGTTGCTCGACGAACCGTTTTCCGCGCTCGACAAGGGCCTGCGCGGCCAGATGCAGGCCGAGATGAAGCGGCTGCACCAGGAGACCGGGACCACCTTCGTCTTCGTCACCCACGACCAGAGCGAGGCGCTGGCGCTGTCGTCACGCGTTGCCATCTTCAACCACGGCAAATTGCTGCAGGTTGGAGCGCCCGACGAGGTCTACGACCGGCCGGACAACCGCTTCGTCGCCGAGTTCCTCGGCGAGATCAACATGCTGCCGCTGAAGGGGGTCAAGCCTGCCGGCAATGGCTCGACCGGCCTGTGCGAGGACCGCGCGGTCAGCATGGGCTGCAAGGCCGAACTCGTGCGCGGCGATGCCATCCTGGCGATCCGGCCCGAATACATGTCGATATCGAGCGAGGCGGCAGATGGTGAGAATGGGATCGCCGCTACCGCCACCAACTCCACCTATCTCGGCGCGGCAACGCGGCTCGACCTGACGACGCGGCAAGGCGCCAAGGTCACGGTCTCGGTGCCGAGCGAGGTGGCTGCCGCGGCGTTGAGCAAGGGCAACTCCGTCTGGCTCACCTGGCCGGCGGAAAAGGGTTTCCTCCTTCCGCATGGAGGGCAATGACGAACGGTGTGGCGAGATATCGCAGCACCGATTCCGGCACTATCAACAACAAAAAAGGGGAACTGACATGACACATGATACCAAGAAACAAGCCATCGAGAGCCTGTCCGCCAGGGCAGGCCGCGGTGAGATCTCGCGCCGGCAGTTCACACAGTTGGCGGCACTCGTGCTGGCCGGCACGCCGATGCTGCTGCGCTCGACAGGTGCCTTTGCGCAGGCCAAGGAGCTGGTGCTGGTCAACTGGGGTGGCGATGCCATCACCGCCTACGATGCCGCCTATGGCCAGGCCTTCACCAAGGACACCGGCATCACCGTCAAGATGGACGGTTCGGGTCCGACCGAAGGTGCCATCGCCGCGCAATTCAAGAGCGGCGCGCCGACCTGGGATCTCGTCGATGTCGATCCGTTCTCGGCCATCACGCTCGGCGCCCAGGGGGCTCTCGAGCCGATCGATTACAACATCGTCGACAAGAAGAAGATGCGGCCCGGCTTTGGTTGGGAATACGCCGCCTCGACCTATTTCTTCTCCTATGTCATCGCCTATGATTCCGAGAAGTACGGCAAGGACGCGCCGACCGGCATGGCCGATTTCTTCGACGTGAAGAAATTCCCCGGCAAGCGCTCGCTCTACAAATGGGGCGTGTCGAGCTGGGAAGCGGCGCTGCTCGCCGACGGTATCGCGCCTGCGTCGCTCTACCCGCTCGATCTCAAGCGCGCCCATGACAAGATCGCCGCCTTCAAGGAAAACGTCGTTGCCTATTGGGGTGGCGGCGCCGAAAGTCAGAGCGTGCTGCTCAATGGCGAGGCCTCGATGGCAATCGTCTGGTCGACCCGCGCTTCACTGATCGAGCAGGATAGCGGCGGCAAGATCAAGTTCATCTGGGACCAGGGCCTGATCTCGCCCGGTGCGCTCGCCGTGCTCAAGGGCAATCCCGGCGGCAAGGACGCTGCGATGAAGTTCATCGCCAGTGCCCAGGACCCTGAAAAGCAGCTGGTCATGTTCGACAAGCTCGGCCAAGGTCCTGCAAACCCGGCGGCAGACGCGCTGATCCCTGCCGACAAGAAGCGCATCAACCCGGTCGATCCCGAGAACATGAAGAAGCAGATCGCGCTCGACATGGACTGGTACGCCAAGAACTACGGGCCGGCGCTCGACGAATACACCAAGATCATCTCGGCCTGATCAGGGCAGGGGTAATCGGGTCGACATGAGATCCTATCTCTCCGACAGGATGGGCGCGGCGCTGTTGATGGCGCCGCTGCTCCTGTTTCTTGTCCTGGCCTATGCCTGGCCGTTCCTCGGCGTCGTCAAATGGAGCTTCACGCTGCCGACGCCCGGCCTCGGCCAGTATGAGGCGCTGCTTACCGACGATCTCGTGCAGTCGGTGTTCATCCGCACGCTGCGCATCGCGGCGGTCGTCACCGTGGTTTCGGTGGCCGCTGCCTACGCCATCACCGTCGTCTGGGTGCGTGGAACCCCGGCACAGCGCCTGGTCGCCGAGTTCTGCATTCTCGTTCCCTTCTGGATTTCCGTGCTGACCCGTGCCTTCGGTTGGGTGGCGCTGCTCTCCAATCGCGGCCTGATCAACAGCTGGCTGCAGGCGATCGGCTTCATTTCCGAACCGTTGGCGCTGGTGCGCAACGAATTCGGCGTCATCGTCGGCATGACGCATTTCCTCATTCCTTTCGCCGTCTTCCCGCTGGCATCGGCTATGCGCAGCCTCGACGACCGCGTGCTCCTGGCCGCGCGCGGGCTCGGCTCCAGCCGCATGCGCACCTTCTGGACAGTGTTCGTGCCGATGACGCGCTCCGGCATCATCGGCGCGGCGATGATCGTGTTCGTCTTCTCGCTCGGCTTCTTCGTCACGCCGGCGATCCTCGGTGGCGGCCGCAGCGTCATGATCGCCGAGCTGATCTATCTCAGGATCTTCCAGAGCCCGGACTGGGGCCTGGGGGCGGCGATCAGCGTCGTGTTGGTGCTGTTCGTCGGCGCGCTGATGGCGCTTTTGTTCCGATACGTCAGACCGAAGCAGTTGATCTGATGCCGACCTACCGCCCCGGTCCCGTCTCGCTGATCATCGCCGCCCTCGTGGCGCTGTTCCTGCTGATGCCGCTGCTCGCCGTCATCCCGGTGTCGCTGACGCCGAGCCGCATGCTGGCGATGCCGTCGGGCGAACTGTCGCTGCGCCACTACCGGGCGCTGGTCGAGGACCCGCGCTGGCTCCAATCGATCCTGCTCTCGATCCGCATCGGTGTCGTCAGCAGCGCCTTTTCAACCGTGCTCGCGCTGTGCTTCAGCCTCGGCGTCTGGATGTTCCAGCCCCGCTTCACCGCGGCCCTGGTCGGCTTCGTGCTACTGCCGATGGTGGTGCCGCCGGTGGTCTCGGCGATCACGCTCTACTTCCTGCTGACCTCGATCTCGGGCTTCAGCACGTTCTTCGGCTATGACACATGGCTCGGCGTCGCCATGGCGCATTCGGTGATGACGGTGCCCTTCGCCACCGTGCTGATGCTGGTCTCGCTCAGCCAGCTCGACCGGCGCATCGACCTTGCCGCGCGGGGCTTAGGGGCCACTGTGTGGGAGCGCGCCACCCGCATCATCATGCCCAACATCAAGTTCGGCATCATCACAGCGGCACTGCTCTCCTTCGTGCTGTCGTGGGAAGAAATCGGCGTCACCCTGTTCATCACCTCGGTCAACGCCATCACCCTGCCGAGGCTGATGTGGATGGGCCTGCGCGACAACATCGACCCGGCGATCGCCGCGCTCTCGGTGATCCTGATCATCATCACCGTGCTGGTGCTGGCGGTGCGCAGTTTCGTGGCCAGGCAGCGCGGAGCCTAGACAAACCGCACCGAGACGCGGCCAAACCGGCCGAGATCGCCGGTGACTTCGTCGCCTGCCTCGACGCTTATCGGCGTCACGCAGGTGCCTGTAATCACCACCTGTCCCGGTTGGAGCGCTATGCCCAGGCCCGACAGCTCGTTGACGAGCCAGGTGAGCGCGATGCGAGGATCGCCCAACACGGCCGCTCCCGATCCGTTGTGCTGCGACTTTCCGGAAACGAAAGCGACCACGGGGTGCTTTGCAAGGTCCACGCCGCGCCAGTCGTCTTCCGCCGCCTCGCCGATGACAAACAGATTGGCGCAGGCATTGTCCGCAATGAGCTGCGGCGCCCCGACGGCGCAGAAATCGTCATAGCGTGAGTCCGGAATTTCGATCGCCGGGTGCAAGGTCGCCACGGCTTTCATCACTTCGGCGATTTCATAG
>NZ_RZQI01001031.1:0-1973 GCF_003998335.1 Mesorhizobium sp. M7A.F.Ca.CA.002.05.1.1
GGCCCGATCACGCCCGGCTTTTCGAACATGATGCCGGCATTGTAGTTGAGCTCGCCGAGATCATTGCTGCCGATGCCGCTGATCTTGCCGTCGATGCGCAGCTTCTCGGCCCGGCCGAACAAATTGCGGTGGCCCCAATAACCTTCCAGGCCCAGCCCCTCGGTGTTGGAGAAGGTGCCGCCGACGCCGAAATAGCGTGGCTTGCGCTCGCTGACCTGGACGCCGATCGGAATGTTGCCGTCGGCATCGAGCGTGTCGGCTTCCTTGAACGTCACGCTGTTGAAGACCTCGAGCGCCAGCAGCCGGTCGCGCGCGTCATCGATCTCTTGCGGCGAGTACTGCCGGCCGCGCTTGAGGCCGGTCATGTATTCGGTGAAGTCGCGGTCGACCTTTTCGGTGCCTTCCACCGTTGTGTCGCCATAGCCGGCGACCGGCCCAGCGGCGACCGTCAGCGTCACGTCCAGCGTCGAAGTAGCGTGGTCGGCGACGATCTGCCGGTCCGTCACCTCTGCCAGCGGCCTGCCTTGCTCCTTCAGCGTCCGCACGATCAGCGCCTCGGCCTTGAGCACAGCGCCGGATCCCGCATCGCCGCCTGATATCAAGCCATAATCGGCGCTCATCAGCCCCGCTGCGTCGCCCTCGAGGTGGATATTGCCCAAGGTGAATTTCGGCCCGCTGGCGATGTCGATCACCACGGGAACCGGCTGCGGCCCCTTGAATTCGGCATCCGGCGGCAAATCGTCGAGCGGCTTGCCGTCGATGGTGACGGTGACGACGCCTTCGTAGCGGGCATCGGCATAGAGCGCGGCGACAAGCTGTTCGCGGTCGCTGCGCGCCTTGGCCATCAGCCCGAGCGAGCCGGAAACCGGACGCTCCTCGTCACTCTTCAGCGCCGAGGCATTTTCGAGCTTCTTGACCAGATCCTTGTCGGCGTCGGGGGCGGAAATGGTAACGGCGTAGCGCAGGGGATCGACGATATCGGCATCCTCGTCGCTGGACGACCCCCACAGCTTGATGCCGAAAAGCTCGAAAGCGGCCGCCGGCCGCGATTCGGCGACGAGCACGGTCGAGCACATCACGGCCAGCAGCAGGGCGCGCGGAAGCGCACGCCCTGGCGCGCGACCTCCTGACATCTGCTCTTCATGCGCCGGCATTAAGACAACCTAGATTACAAAACTAAAATTGGAATGAAGTTCTGAAGCGCTCGTAAAGGGGCCACAATCCAATTGTCTGAAATAGGGCGGGCTTGGAATTCACACCTTTTGCGTCGCCGCAAGAAAGCGTGATCCCCTGTCCTATGGAGGTACTACCGGTCATCGGCCGGAAAGGAAACCGTTGGCAGGCGGAACCCTGCCGCGTCCTTGTGTTGACAAGCCTGACTGAAGCTTGATCATGCCCGGACGTCAGCTGTGTCTGGAGGGGTGTTATGGCAATGCGCGCGGCTCGTGGTCTGTCTATCCTGATTCTTCTGTTTTTAGGCTGGGCCAGTGTCCTGGCCTGGAGCAGCGCCGCGCAAGCGGCCGAGGCCCGGCGGATCGCGACAACGGACAATTCCGATTATTTCGGCTTTGATCTCAGGTCCGACCAGAATGTGACAATCGACCAGTGCAAGACGACATGCCTGGGAGACCCGGCCTGCCGTGCCTTCACCTACAACAAAAAAGCCAAATGGTGCTTCCTCAAATCCGACTACAACCAGCTGAAAACCTTCAACGGCGCGGTCGCGGGCAAGGTCGTCAACATCGATGGCGATCCTGATATCGGCGCGCCGCCGGAACTCGCTTTCTTCCCCAACTGGATGGCCGATCAGGCCCAGCAATACCGCAACAAGCTGCTCGGCCCGGCCTATGACAAGCCGACCGAAGGCATGGCTGCCTTGCTGAACGCCGCCGAACAGGCCGTGCTGACCGGGGATCACCGCTCCGCCATGCTGAAATACGAGGCCGCGGTCTCGGTGCTGCCCGATGATGGTC
>NZ_RZQI01001032.1:0-1913 GCF_003998335.1 Mesorhizobium sp. M7A.F.Ca.CA.002.05.1.1
ACGCAGCTGTTCGGCTCCGGCTATGCCATGCGCATCTGGCTCGACCCCGACAAGCTCGCCAAATATGCCCTGATGCCGAGCGACGTGGCGACCGCCATCGAGGCGCAGAACACGCAGGTTTCTGCCGGCCAGCTCGGCGGCCTGCCGGCGCGCAAGGGCCAGCAGCTCAATGCCACGGTGACGGCCAAGAGCCGGCTGCAGACCGCCGAACAGTTCCGCAACATCATCCTGAAGAGCCAAACCGATGGCTCGCTGGTTCGCCTCAACGATGTCGCCACCGTCGAACTCGGCGCCGAAAGCTACACGACGCAGGCCAACTACAACGGCAAGCCCGCGGCCGGCGTGGCCGTCAATTTGGCGACCGGCGCCAACGCCATCAACACCGCCGAAGCGGTGCGCTCGACGATCGCCCGGCTGAGCTCGACCTTCCCGCAAGGCGTCGAGGTCGTCTATCCCTACGACACTTCGCCTTTCGTGCGGCTGTCGATAGAGGAAGTGGTCAAGACGCTGGCCGAGGCGATCGTGCTGGTGTTCCTGGTGATGTTCATCTTCCTGCAGAATCTGCGGGCCACCATCATCCCGACGATCGCCGTGCCGGTGGTGCTGCTCGGCACGTTCGGCGTGCTGTCGCTGTTCGGCTATTCCGTCAACACGCTGACCATGTTCGCCATGGTGCTGGCCATCGGTCTGCTCGTCGACGACGCCATCGTCGTCGTCGAGAATGTCGAGCGCGTGATGCAGGAGGAAGGCCTGCCGCCGAAGGAGGCGACGCGCAAGTCGATGCACGAAATCACCGGAGCGCTGATCGGCATCGCCACCGTGCTTTCGGCCGTGTTCGTGCCGATGGCTTTCTTCGGCGGCTCGACCGGCATCATCTACCGGCAATTCTCGGTGACCATCGTCTCGGCGATGGTGTTGTCCGTGCTGGTCGCCCTTGTGCTGACGCCCGCACTTTGCGCCACGATCCTGCGACCGCCCAAGGACCATGCGACGCAAACGGGCCCGTTCGGCTGGTTCAACCGGGTCTTCGATCGCGGCACGCTTGCCTATCGCGACGGCTCGCACGGCATTATCAACCGGTCCTGGCGCTTCCTCGCCGTCTTCCTGGCCATCGTCGTTGCCGTGGGCTGGATGTTTGCCCGGCTGCCAAGTTCGTTCCTGCCGGAAGAAGACCAAGGCATCCTGATCACCAGCGTGTCGCTGCCGGTCGGCGCGACGCAGGATCGCACGGAGCGGGTGCTGGCAGAGGTGACCGACCATTATCTCAATCAGGAGAAGGACGTCGTCGACGGGGTGTTCACCGCTTCCGGCTTCGGCTTCGGCGGCGCAGGGCAGAATGTCGGCATTGCTTTCGTGCGGCTGAAGGACTTCGACCTGCGGAAATCGCCGGCTTCTGCCGCGCAGGCAATCGCCGGCCGGGCGATGGGCGCGTTTTCGAAGATCAGGGATGCGCAGGTCTTCGCGCTTGCGCCTCCCGCCATCCAGGGCTTCGGCAACACCAACGGCTTCGATTTCTACCTGCAGGATGTCAACGGCGCGGGCCATGACGCGCTGATCCAGACGCGCAACCAGCTTCTGAACCTGGCCGGGCAGAACAAGCTGCTCGCCAACACGAGGCCCAACGGGCAGGAAGACCAGCCGCAATTCTCGGTCGACATCGATCAGGAAAAAGCCAGCGCGCTGGGCGTCAGCCTGGCCGACATCAACAACACGCTTTCGACCGCCTGGGGCAGCGATTACGTCAACGACTTCATCGATCGCGGGCGGGTGAAACCGGTCTATCTGCAGTCGGACCCGAACTTCCGCATGCAGCCGGAAGATCTGGACAAATGGCAGGTCCGCAACGCCAGCGGGGCGATGGTGCCGTTCTCGGCCTTTGCTTCCAGCCATTGGACATTCGGTTCGCCCAGGCT
>NZ_RZQI01001033.1:0-1963 GCF_003998335.1 Mesorhizobium sp. M7A.F.Ca.CA.002.05.1.1
CCTTCGCCGACCAGACCCGCAGCGATCGCCGGGCCTTGGCCGCTTGCATCGCCAAATCGCGCGAATTGCTGAGCGAGCAGGATATCGCCCGCATCGCCCAGCCGACGCTGGTCGCCGTCGGAACCACCGACGACATTGGCGGCTCGCCCGATGAGCTTGCAGCGTTGATGCCGAACGCCAGCGCCTTTCACATCGAGGGCCGGGACCATATGCTGGCCGTCGGGGACAAGACCTTCAAGCAGCGCGTGCTGGAGTTCTATGCCGAGAATCCGCTTTGAGCGGACGGCGACGCGTCAGGCGGCTTTGACGCTTGCGCTCAGTCTGGCGCTCTCGCTGCTTGAACCGACTTCGCCATCACGCACAGCAGCTCGAACATCATCGTCGCGCCGGCGAGCGCCGTCATTCCACCCAGGTCGAAAGGCGGCGCCACCTCCACGACGTCGGCGCCTACAATGTTCAATCCATCGAGCAAGCGGACCATTTCCTGGGCCTCGCGGGTGGTGAAGCCGCCAAGTTCAGGCGTTCCGGTCCCAGGCGCCATCGATGGGTCGATGCAGTCTATGTCGAAGGTGACATAAACAGGATTGTTTCCGACGATGCCGCGCGCCTCTTCCACGACGCTGGCCGCGCCTCGCCTGACGAACTCCTCCATGTAGATGATACGGATGCCCTGGGCGACCGCCCAGTCATGTTCGCCGGGTTCATAGATCGAGCCGCGGATGCCGATCTGGACGACGCGCTTGGGATCGAGCAGCCCCTCTTCGATGGCGCGGCGGAACGGCGTGCCATGTGTATAGGGATTGTCGCCGAAATAGCGGTCATTGGTGTCCGAATGCGCGTCGAAATGGATCATGCCGACGGGCGCCTTGCGGGCCACGGCGCGCAGCACCGGCAACGTCGTCAGATGATCGCCGCCCGCTGCAAGCGGAATGGCGCCCACTGCCACGATCGCCGCGATGCCGTCCTCGATGCGCTTCAGCCCGTCCAGCAGGTTGATCGGATTGACCGAGAGATCGCCGACATCGGCGACGTTGGCGATGCTGAACGGCTCGGTCCCCGAGACGTGATGGGCGCGCCGCATCAGGCTCGACTGGTTGCGGATCTCGCGCGGGCCGTGCCGTGCGCCGGCGCGATTGGTGGTGCCACCATCCCACGGTATGCCGACGAGCGCGATGTCGAGCCCCTCCGCGCTTGCCACGGCCGGCAGTCTCATGAAGGTCGAAAGTCCGGCGAAGCGAGGCACGGCGGAGGCGTCGATCGGCTGGAAGAAATTGCTGCTCATGGTGTCGGCACCTCAGAAGAATTCGCGTTTGACGATTTCCGCAATGCGGGTCTCGCAGTCGTCGAGCAACCATCGGCCCTTTTCCGCCGATGAGCCCTCGGTCAGCGACAGCACGCCGGATGGCGGCACTTCCTCGGCTGGCTTGGGATAGCGATCATATGGCCTGAACTGCGCCGGGCCGTCATGCAGTGCCTTGCCGAGGTCGACGAGCTCGGGACGCAGCGCCAGCATCATCGAGGTTTCGATGACGCTCGCATGTTCCAGCTCGATGCCGGGATAACCATCGGGGAACACTTTCGCCAGCGTCTCTGTGCGCACCATTTCCCAATGATCGATGCGCAGGATCGTCAGATCCGCCGCACGCTCGCGGCCGATGGTGTCGAGCGCCAGTTCGATGCCCTCGATTGACGGGCCGATGTTCTCGTAGTGGCCGTTGAGGACAACGATACGCCGGACCTTCTGGCGATAGAGATCGCAGATCACATCCTTGACCAGCAGCGAAAACGTATGCGCCGTGATGTTGATCGTGCCGGGGAAGGCCGGGCCGCCGCCTGTTCTCGGCTGCGAGCGGTTGCCGTAAGCGATGGTCGGCGCGACGAGGCCGCCGACCTGCTTCGCGACCGTCTCGGCGATGGCGGTGGGAAGCACGACATCGACATTCATCGCCATGTGGTGGCCATG
>NZ_RZQI01001034.1:0-1958 GCF_003998335.1 Mesorhizobium sp. M7A.F.Ca.CA.002.05.1.1
CAGACAGATAGGCGCCGCCCCTGAAAAACCAAACGGTACCGGGCCGTCAGCCTGGCATTGTCCGCTCAAGACAGCGTGATCGGCTACCAGCTTCCGGTGTTCGCCATCGAAGCCCAGGGCTCCGCCTTGGCCTTGGCCGGGCCTTTCTGCAGAAGCTCGATCGAGATGCCGTCCGGCGACTTGACGAAAGCCATGTTGCCGTCGCGCGGCGGCCGGTTGATGATGACGCCATTGTCCATCAGATGCTGGCAGGTGGCGTAGATGTCGTCGACCTCATAAGCGAGGTGGCCGAAATTGCGTCCGCCCTTGTAGTCTTCCGGATCCCAATTGTAGGTCAGTTCGATCAGCGGTGCCTTGTCGGCGATGCCGCTTTGCTCGTCTTCGGAGGCCGCGAGGAAGATCAGCGTGAAGCGGCCTTGCTCGTTTTCGTAGCGGCGCACTTCCTTGAGGCCGAGCTTGTTGCAGTAGAAGTCGAGCGAGGCATCGACGTCGGTGACGCGGATCATGGTGTGCAGATAGCGCATGTGATTTCCTCGATAAATTGCGTTGCGGCGCAACATAGGGTCGGCCCTGTCAAAGGGCAATCGTGCGGCGGTGCGCAATGCCGGCAAAGAACAAATCCGGTATTGCCCAAATGAACCGTGAAAAAAGGCACGGCAGGTCTTGCACAGACCGGAAGCCGCAGTGTTAATCTGTTGGCAAGAATCAGTTGCGGTGTTCTTGAAAAAAGGGGGCATTCTTATGGGGGAAAAGGCCTCTTTGACGGGGCGGGACGGACCCCTCGGCGACGCCTTGCAGCGTGACGAAGGCGGCGATGCCGCGGACTTGCTCGAAATAGCCGGCGCCATCAAGTGGTTCGATGTGGCCAAGGGCTATGGTTTCATTTTGCCGGATGACGGCATTTCCGGCGATATCCTCCTCCATGTGACATGTCTTCGAAGGGATGGCTTTCAGACGGCCCTGGAGGGCGCACGCGTGGTCTGCCTCGTCAAACATGGCGACCGCGGATTGCAGGCCTTCCGGGTGCTCTCTATGGACGTCACCACCGCGGTCCACCCGGCCGAGATGCAGGAGCAGCGCACCCATGTCGCGGTGACGCCGGAGAGCGGTCTCGAACGCGCCCTGGTGAAATGGTTCAACCGCACCAAGGGGTTTGGTTTTCTCACCCGCGGCGAGGGCACCGAGGACATCTTCGTCCATATGGAGACCTTGCGCCGTTACGGTATCACCGAGCTTCGGCCGGGGCAGGTCGTGCTGGTTCGTTTCGGACGCGGCGACAAAGGCCTTATGGCCGCCGAAATTCACCCCGATATGGGGACCTTGCCGGTCTCGCACTAGGGCGTTTCCGGCCGAGGATTTCGAATGGCTTACAGGAACTGGCTGACCGCGGGCGCGATGTGCGCGATTGCCTTCATCGCCGCCGCCGGTGGTTACTTCTATTCCGAAAAGCCGACCTCGGCGGACAGCCGGGCGATGATCCTTCCAGCCGATCCGGCGCCATTGGTCGTGGTGACGAAAGGCGGTGATCGCTCTTTTTCCATCGAAGTCGCCGACACCGCCGCGGAGCGCGAGGCCGGCTTGATGTACCGCCAGGACATGGCGGACAACCACGGCATGCTGTTCGTCTTCGAGGTCCAGCAGCAGGTTGGCTTCTGGATGCACAACACGCCAATGCCGCTTGATCTGATTTTCGTCGGCCAGGATGGCAAGATCCGGGCGGTCAAGCACGGCGAGCCGCAATCGGACGCCGTCGTTTCGCCCGGCGTACCGGTGCGCTTCGTGCTCGAGCTCAAGGCCGGCACTGCCGCCAGGAACGGCATCGAGTATGGCGACCTTTTGCGCCATCCGGCCGTGGGCACGGTATCCGGCCCCGGCATGCCACCAGCCGACAATGGCGATGCACCCAATGGCGGTGGCGGTTGAGCACACAGGCGGGATCGCAGATGCAGTCTTTCACC
>NZ_RZQI01001035.1:0-1957 GCF_003998335.1 Mesorhizobium sp. M7A.F.Ca.CA.002.05.1.1
GCCCAACGCGGTACGAAGGCCCGCCACAAGGTCAGGCTGATCTCAGGCATACACGCCGGAGCGGACGGCCTCCAGATAGGCCAGCACCTTGTCCGTCTTGCCCTCGCGAACCAGGTCGTAGGCGGTCTTTCCCGCCCAGCCGGGGATCGGCTGGTGCTTAAACCAGATCGCCGCACGTTGCTCGCCGCCGGCCATTTCACCGGCCATCGACAGGATGCGGACGATCGGGCTGAGGGCGGCGTCGACCTTGCGCGCGCCGGCCTTGGCGGCAAGTGTGTTGCGCGCGACCCCGATCAGGCCGGCCAATTCGGTCAGGTTGACACCAAGCTGTTCCGCGACACGCCTTGCCGAAAGGTAAGGCGACCGTTCCTCGCCAAAGCGTGACGCCGGAACTTCGAGGGCTGCGGAGTTCATGACGATTACCTAGCATAGTTTGATGCGTACGGTATCAAAATAGGCCCAATTCACGCGCAACTCAAGCACAAGCGACCTACCGCCTCCGCTTCGGCTTCTCCAGCAACGCCACGGCCTCAACATGCGGCGACCACAGGAACTGGTCGATCGGCGTCACGCTTTTCAGGATGTAGCCGCCGTCGATGAGGATGCGCAAATCTCGCGCGAGCGTCACCGGATTGCAGGACACCGCGGCGACGTACGGCACATCCGAGCGGGCGATCTGCTTCGACTGGTCCTCGGCGCCGGCGCGCGGCGGATCGAACACCACACCGTCGAAGGCATTCAATTCCTTGAACGTCAACGGCCGGCGGAACAGGTCGCGGCGTTCACCCGTCACCCGCTTCAAGCCAGTGGCGAAACGCGATCCACGGTCGAGGGCCGAAAGGGCTGCCGCATCGCCCTCCACCGCATGAACTTCCGACTTCGCGGCCAGACGCAGAGCAAAACTGCCGCAGCCGGCGAAAAGATCCGCCACCTTCTTGGCACGCTTCAGATGTCCGCCGACGATATCGGCCATCGCCTGTTCGGCGGCCTCGGTTGCCTGCAGGAACGCGCCCGGGGGCAAGGCGACAGCGACGCTGCCGAACATGACAACAGGCTTTTTCGGCTCGATGATGATCTCGTCATCGATGGACAGCCTGGCAAAGCCCTGCGCCATGACGAAATTGGCAGCGATGCGGCGCTGATGCTCCCCCAGCTTGCCGGATTCGTGAACCGCGACATCGAGACCCGAACCGGTCACGGTGACCGCTAGCCGGAACGATTTGGTGGTTGCGCAGACCAATTCGGCAAGCGCCTTCAAGCGATCAAGCGAAGCGACGATCTCAGGAAGCGAGATCGGGCATTCCGATATGGCTATGATCTCCGGCGACAGATGGCGATGGAAGCCGAGCAGCATGCCTGTATCGGTGCGCCGGGCGGCCAGCACGACACGGCGGCGCGTCTGCGGCGCGCAGGCGACCAGTTCGCCGATCTCGCAATCGATGCCTTTGCCCTTCAGGATGTGCGCCACTTTTTCGCGTTTCCACTGGCGATAGGCTCCGGCTTCGAAATGCTGGAGCGCGCAACCACCGCATTCGGTGAAATGGCGGCAGGCGGGATCGATGCGCTGCGGCGATGCTTCCAGCACCGCCATCAGCATGGCGCGATCCCTTTCGCGCGCGGCGGTGACCGTTTCACCGGGCAGTGTGAAGGGAATGAACAGATCGCCTGTCTCGGTCTCGGCGACACCGTCGCCCTGAGCGCCAAGTTTCCTGATGCTGAAGCGCGCGCTCATCGGTCCTTGATCCCACCGAGCAGGAATTCGCGATTGCCGTCGCCGCCCTCGATCGGCGACAAATGCAGCCCCAGCGAGCGCCAGCCTGGCACGGAGTCCAGCCAATCCTGCAGCAGGCCGGCGACACGGGAGGCGTCGTAGGGATCTTTCAACAGACCACCCTTGCCGATCGCATCACGGCCCGCCTCGAATTGCGGCTTGACCACAAAAACGGCCTTGGCGGCA
>NZ_RZQI01001036.1:0-1956 GCF_003998335.1 Mesorhizobium sp. M7A.F.Ca.CA.002.05.1.1
TTTCATCGATGTGGTTGTCGATGGCCGAAACGGTGCCGCTATAAGCGTTGCTGGGATTGGCGATCGGCGTCGCCGTCAATTGTGCGCCGACCTTGACGGCGGCAGCGAAGCGCTCGGGCACTAGGAAATCGACCAGGATTGAGGACCGGTCGTCGAGCGTGGCGATGGCCGACTGGTTGGTGACATAATTGCCGGCCGAGATCGGCAGGATGCCGACGGTGCCAGCGATCGGTGCCAGTATCGACCGGCGCTGCAGCGCCAGTTCCGCATCCTGAAGCGCCAGCTTGGCGCCGGCCAAGACCACTTCGGCATCGGCCACTGCGACTGGTGTCGCGGCATTGGAGGCACGAAGCGACCTGACGCGGTCGAGTTTGGCCTGCGCATCCTGCAAGGCGAGCTTGGCGCGGTCCTGAGAGATCACTTCGGTCTCGGAATCCAGGGTGGCGAGGATCTGTCCCTTATCGACATGGCTGCCGGATTCGACCAGCAGTTCGGCGAGGCGGCCGGAGCTGTAGGGATTGACGGTCACCGAGGCGTTGGCACGGCCGGTGCCGATTGCCTGCAGGCGGTCGTTGATAACAGCCGAAGTGGCCGCAAGGGCGACCACGTTCACCCGCTGGTTGCCGCCATTACGGCCGTTTGCCTGCTTCGCGTTGGCGGTGCCGGTCTCAGCCGGGGGCGTTGCCGCGGAGGCCCAGTCGATGCCCCAGCGTGCCAGCACGTCCGGCGCGCCGGGATAAAAGCGCAGCCAGGCGGCTGCCGCCACCACCAGCACCACAAGTGCAAAAAGTATCTGTTTCCAGGCGGCCATCGGCACTCCGGTTGGTAAAACAATCCTTCCGTCTACCGGTTTCCCGAATGAAGCAGACGCAGCGAGGCTATTGTAAGGCAAAGAAGCCGCCTCGATATCGCGTCTTTATGACAATTCTCCGGGGGCTGCGCACATTAAATATATGTAACCTTTGAGAAAATATGCGTAACGCTTTGGATCGTCGCACAGGCACTAACGCAGACTTTCCATCTCGCGAATGCGTTTGGCGCCTTCTGCTTCCAGTTGCCTGGTGACGGCGCCGATCAGCGTTTCGGCGACAACGAAAAGGGCAGCCGAAGAGTCCCATGCCGACGGCACCGCGGTTCGTCCGGCGATAACATGACGAGCAAAGCGGGCGATCGGCGACAGCCACTGGTCGGTGAACAGCACGATCTGGACGCCACGCTGATGCGCCTTCTCGGCGAAGCGGACGAGGCTGTCCTGGTAGCGCCTGATGTCGAAGATCACCAGCACGTCGCGCTTGCCCATGTCGATCAGCCGGTCGCGCCACATGCTCTCCTGCCCGGCGAGGTGAAAGACATCCGGCTGGATGACGGCGAGGTGGGCGGCCATGTAGCGCGCCAGCGGATCGGTGAAGCGGCCGCCGATCAGGAAGGTCTTGCCGCGCCGGTCCGCTAGCCGGGCGGCGATGTCGGCAAGCTGCTTGTCGGACAGGTGCCTGAACGTCTCGCGCATGTTGTCGAGCGTCGCTTCCAGCATCGGCGACACCGTGCCGCCGCCAGGCGAGGGCGGGTTGAGTGTCCTTGTCGCCGGCGATTGCAGTTGCGCCGCCAGTTCGTCCTGCAGGCTCGACTGGAATTCCGGATAGTTCTGAAAGCCCAGCCGGGCGACGAAACGCAGGATCGTCGGCGAGGAGACGCCCGCCGCGGCCGAGAATTCAGCGACCGTTTTCAGGCCGATCATCGGATAGTTGGCGATCAGTGTCTGGGCCGCGCGCCGTTCGCCGGCCGGCATCGTGCCGAGGCGATCGGCGATCAGTTCGGCAATGCTGGAAATCATGTTTTCCCCACCTCTGGCTCGGCCGAAGGCCTTTTCCGAGATCGCATTTGACAAAGCCGGACAAACTGTATGAAATCATCCACAGGGACGCAATGAGGCAAAATACGTAACATACGATACCGCGC
>NZ_RZQI01001037.1:0-1956 GCF_003998335.1 Mesorhizobium sp. M7A.F.Ca.CA.002.05.1.1
GCGTCAAGCACCCGCTTGCGACTATCCTGCGCCGACAGGGTCTTGTCCTCTTCCGCCTCGGCGGTTTCGCGCGCCAGGTCCTTGTCCCTGATCTGATGTCGGAACCATTTGGAATAGTCGCCGGTGCGCAAATGAAACTCCCAGGTCTTGTCGTCTATCCCCTCGGCGATCTGAGCGAAGATCATCAGATTGTGAGCCCTGAGGTTCATCGCATTGTCAGGGCCATGGAAATAGAAGCTGCCGGCTTCGTCGAGCTGGCCTTCGGCATATTTCCGGCTGTGCCGCTTGAGTGACTGACGTGGTTCAACCACCTTGACCGTCTTGACTTTCTTGCCCGACTGCGGCCGCCAGAACAGCACGCGCGCGCCTTTGGGCGTTGGAATGTCCTTTGGCGGCTCAATGCCAGTTTCCTTGCAGAAGACCTTCACCACGTCCTTCGCCTTGGGGCCAAGCGCAATGATGGCTGTGACAAGGCGCAAGGCGTCTGTCGAGATCGCCTCGGGGTGAACGGTGATCAGGATTGTGCCCGGCAATTCCAATGACAGGACCGCCCGCGTATCGTCGCGCCGCTTGGGCAGAAGATGGTGCGCTTCATCGATGACGAGCCAGTGCGGTCTCGCGGTGCGCCGGCGGAAACTGCTCAGGCCAGGCAGCAGGTCGGCAAAGAAATCCGGCCTCTCGTCGACGCGCAGGGCCAATCCATTGACGACAATGTTGCTGTCGGCCTTGGCGATCAGATCCAGCACCTGCGCCTTTGTCGGCGCGCTTGAGCCGTCGCCCAGGCGAACGGCGCCTTCGAGGCCGTCATAGTCGCCTTCGGGATCGAAGACGCAGAACTGAAAACCACTTTCGACGAAGCGTTCCGTCAGCGCGGTGGCCAAGGTGGATTTGCCAATGCCGGAACTCCCGGCAATGAGGATCGTGTCGCTCGGCGACAGGTAGACATCATCGCCGCCAGACGATCCAAGAACGATGCCGTCATGGCGCTTCGGCACTATCGCGTGATCACGCTTTATCAGCTTTGCGATTAATTGCTCCACGCCCTTGCCGCGGGCGCCACGCATGACCAGGTCGGCTGTATCCTTGACCGCCGGAATTGCATTGTCGACGGCGGCGCTGCAGCCACAGGCCTGCAGGAACGCGTGGTCGTTCTCGGCATCGCCGACGCCGACGACGTTGTGCGGCGAAAGTCGAAGGTCCTGAAGGGCCGCAGCGAGCCCGGTGGCTTTGTTGATGCCGCTCGGCAGGATCATCACCGCGCCCTTGTTGAAGATGATTTCCAGTTCGAGACCCATCTTCTTGATGATATCGAGCACGGTCGCCTGATGGGGTTCCCAAGTCGCGACGATCGATCGCCCGACCGAAAGCGGCTTGACGCCCTGCCGCTTCAATCTGGCGACGAATTTGGGCTCGGGCGATGGGGCGATCACCCGTTCTTCCTCGCTTGCCGGCGTGTAGATCATCGCGCCATTCTCAGCGACGACCTTGTCGAAGAGGCTAAGCTCGGGAAAGACGCGCTTGAGATCGGGCAGTTCACGCCCGGTGACGAGAACCAGCTTGCGGCCGCTTTTCTTGAACCGCTCAAGCGCGGCGAGCGTCTTCTTGGCGACGATCCCATCATGAGCCAGCGTGCCGTCATAGTCTGCCGCCAATGCAATGAAATACATTCCGCCGACCCTTCTCGTTCCGGTTACCCGGCTAGAACGTGCGATTGAGACAAAGGCTCCCCACCGACCGGATCGCAGGTCTGGAGAAGGGCGGTTCGCCCTCGGAAATCAGGAACTCCTTCGGTGCCGGTACGTTGACCAGACAAGCCGGGAACCGTCCCGGTCTTTGCTGGCGGCGTGCAAACCCCGTCGCCGAAATCCACACCAAGCGCAATGAAAGGTAAGGCCATGGGCTTCTTTTCGAAGGACATCAAGACACTCGACGATCTCTTCGTGCACACGCTGCGCG
>NZ_RZQI01001038.1:0-1955 GCF_003998335.1 Mesorhizobium sp. M7A.F.Ca.CA.002.05.1.1
AACACGTCCACCCCGCCGCCTTCGACGATGCGGTGGCCGCCTTCGAATGGGCGGCAGCGACGTCAGACCTGCCGCTGGTCCTGTGTGGCGAAAGCGCTGGCGGCAATCTCGCCGCCGCCGTGGCGCAGGCGACGCGCCGCCATATCAGAGCTGCGGTCGGGCAAGTGCTGATCTATCCCGAACTCGGCGGCGACGAGACCGCCGGTTCCTATGTCGAACACGCCGAGGCGCCGCTGCTATCCGTGGCCGACATCGCCTTCTACCGCGACGTCCGCTCGGCCAGGCGGCAATCGCCCGACGACCCGACCTTCTCACCGCTGCGCGACACCGATTTCTCCGGCCTGCCGCCAACGGTGATCGTCACGGCGCAATGCGACCCGCTGTCGTCGGATGGCGAGACCTACCGCGACCGCATTGTGGCCGCCGGCGGCAAGGCCCGGTGGCACGAGGAACCGAGGCTGGTGCACAGCTTCCTGCGCGCCCGAACGACGGTGCCGGCCGCGGCGGAAGCGTTTGCGCGGATTGTCGGCGCGGTTGCTGCGCTGGGCCGAGGTGAGTGGCCGACGGTGGAACGCTAATCTCCCCCCTTGAAGGGGAGATGTCGCCGAAGGCGACAGAGGGGGTCGTCGCGCGTAGAGCGCTAGCATCATCTTTTTTAAAGTAGGAGGTCGCGTCCCGTCGTGCCGACCCCCTCTGGCCTGCCGGCCATCTCCCCCTCAAGGAGGGAGATTGGCGCCGCGCCGTTGGCGCATCTCCTCGCAGCGCGGCTGCAAAGCATAAGCGCACTGCCGACTCCCCCTGCGGAACCCCGCACAATCACTGCGGAAAACCGAACACTCCCTAGCGTCACCCCGCTCTATCATTCCCGCTCAGGCAACGGCGCCCCGGCGGTCGCGTCCGCCCCCGCGTCTGTCGATCGGCCGGGGCGATTTTTCTGTGCATGCCGTTGTCCCAAAACCGCTGGGCACTTTTGGGCGGCATGCATCAACAACAGGGGAACGACGATGAAATTCATGCTGACCGACCGCAAACTCCACCCGCAAGCCAAATCCGTCGCCGATGATTTCAGGACCGGCGGCATCAACCGCCGCGAATATCTGGTGCTGATGGCCGGCCTCGGTGTCAGTGCCGCCGGCGCGTTTGCGCTGGGCGGGCTCGCCCCCACCCCTGCCCGCGCGGCAGAACCGAAGAAGGGCGGCGTCCTGCGCGTCGCCATGAACGTCAAGGGCTTCAAGGACCCGCGCACCTTCGACGGCGTGGAGATGTCGAATGTCGCCCGCCACTGCAACGAATATCTGGTGCGCTGGAACACCGACTTCTCCTTCGAGCCCTGGCTGCTCGAAAGCTGGGAGGCGAGCGACGACGCCAGGACGCTGACCCTGCATGTGCGCAAGGGCATATCCTGGTCGAATGGCGATGCCTTCAACGCCGATGATGTCATTCACAACCTCACCCGCTGGTGCGATGCCTCGGTGCCGGGCAATTCGGTCGCCGCGCGCATGGGCGCGCTGGTCAATGCCGACACCAAGAAGGTCGTCGATGGCGGCATCGCCAAGGTCGACGACTTCACCATCAAGCTCAATCTGCCGAAGCCCGACATCTCGCTGATCGCCGGCATGGCCGACTATCCGGCGCTGATCATGCACCGCTCCTATGAGGGCGACGGCGATCCCCTGAAGGCGCTCGCCATCACCACCGGCCCCTGCGAGCTGGTCAGCTGGGATGCCGAGACGGGTGCGGAGGTGAAGCGCAGGGATAAGCCCTGGTGGAAGGGCGAATTCCATCTCGACGGCATCAAATGGGTCGACTACGGCTCCGACCCCAACGCCATGCTGTCGGCCTTCGAATCCGGCGAGATCGACACCGACCACGAAACCGCTTCCGACGCCGTCTCGCAGACCGAGACGATGGGGCTGATGAACTCCGAGATCGCCACCGGCTCCACCATCGTCGCC
>NZ_RZQI01001039.1:0-1951 GCF_003998335.1 Mesorhizobium sp. M7A.F.Ca.CA.002.05.1.1
CGGCAATATCCAAACTGCGGCGTCCGGCATCGATCCGATCGATCCTGACGCCGGGCCGGTAATCGATGGCGCTGCCGGTGTAAAAGGCCTCGCCGCGCAAGGGTTGCGGCTTGGCCTCGGCATCCTTGATGAAAGTCTTCGACAGCGGCGGCTTGTGATAGGGAAGTTCGTCCTCATCCCCAACGAGGATCACCGGCCCGTCATAGCCGTCTTCGCGCAGACTGGCGGCCGCTTGCACGCCCGCATGACCCGCGCCGACAATGACCACACCGTTCTTCATCGCATCCAATCCTGATTCTACCCTAGGATGTTTCGCCAGATGGCAATTGTCTGGCACCGCTGCAAGCGAGCTTTTGCGGGTCGCATCCGGGATGGCGGCTGTCAATCGCACAGTTCAGCGGCAAGACCGGTGCAGGAAAATGCATAAAGTTGAGAGTCGTAGTTTAGAATAATTCTAAACTGTTGTTTCAATTGACTTTTCTTGCGGATTGTCATTGACATCCGACGATGTCGCAGCTTTATGGAGGCTCGCGCGTCAGCGCATCCCTTTAATGTCTGGGCCTTGAACCCTTTCGATTGGAGGCATTTTGGTGTCTTTCTTCCGCGAACCGCGCGATGGCGCGGCATCTCTTGCGCCCAATGGCCCACAGATGGCCTGGCGCCGGTTGCTGCGCGCGCCGTTTACAGAATTTCCGAGAAACTGGAGAGTGATTATGACAGCACGATATGGCAGCAGGCTTGCGGCGATCGGCGCCACTGCCCTGCTGACGGCGGCGGTATTCGTGTTGCCGGCAAAGGCGGAAACCGATGCAAAGGCGGTCATCAAGACCTATTCCGACATCGCACTCGCCAAATACGAGGATTCGTTGACCACCGCGCAGGCGCTCGACAAGGCGGTCGACGCGCTGCTCGCCGCGCCATCGGTGGAACCCCTCAACGCTGCCCGTGACGCCTGGAAGGCATCGCGCGTTCCCTACCAGCAGACCGAGGTCTACCGCTTCGGCAACAAGATCGTCGACGACTGGGAAGGCAAGGTGAACTCCTGGCCGCTGGATGAAGGCTTGATCGACTACGTTGCCAAGAGCTACGGCACCGAATCGGACGCGAACGCGCTCTACACGGCCAATGTGATCGCCAACAAGGAGATCGAGATCAACGGCAAGAAGGTCGATGCATCGAAGCTTTCGCCGGAGTTCCTCTCCGGCACGCTGCAGGGAGCCGGCGGCATCGAGGCCAATGTCGCCACCGGCTACCACGCCATCGAATTCCTGCTCTGGGGCCAGGACCTGCATGGCACCGGCCCGGGTGCCGGCGAGCGCCCCTATACCGACTACGACCTCAAGAACTGCACCGGCGGCAATTGCGATCGCCGCGCCGAGTATCTGAAATCGGCCAGCGACCTTCTGGTTTCGGATATTCAGGAGATGGTCGGCAACTGGAAGGAAGACGGCGCCGCCCGCAAGGCTCTCGTCGATGGCGAGCCGAACACGGCGATCTCGACCATCTTCACCGGCATGGGCTCGCTGTCCTACGGCGAACTGGCCGGCGAGCGCATGAAGCTCGGCCTGCTGCTGCATGATCCGGAAGAGGAGCACGATTGCTTCTCCGACAACACCTACAATTCGCATCTCTACGACGCCATCGGCATTCGCGCGGCCTATCATGCGAGCTACACGCGTCTCGACGGCACCGTCGTTTCGGGTCCCTCGGTGGCCGATATGGTGAAGGCGGCCGATCCGGCGATCGACAAGGAACTGTCTGACAAGCTCGATGTCACCGTCGCCAAGATGGAGGCGATCAAGGCGCGTGCACTGGCCGGCGAGGCCTATGACCAGCAGATCGCCGAGGGCAACGTTGAGGGCAACGCCACCGTGCAGGCGGCGATCGATGCGCTGATCGATCAGACCAAGTCGATTGAGCGCGCCGTCGGCTCCCTGAAGCTCAGCACCAT
>NZ_RZQI01001040.1:0-1947 GCF_003998335.1 Mesorhizobium sp. M7A.F.Ca.CA.002.05.1.1
GTGTCTCGCATTGGGTCAATGACGGGCTGATGGCGGTGTTCTTCCTGCTCGTCGGACTGGAGATCAAGCGCGAGATGCTGGACGGCCAGCTCTCCACCTGGCCCCGGCGCGTGCTGCCCGGCATCGCCGCCGCCGGCGGCATGCTGGTTCCGGCACTCGTCTATGTCGCCGTCAACCGCAACAATGCGGCCGCCCTGTCCGGCTGGGCGATCCCGACCGCCACCGATATCGCTTTCGCGCTCGGCGTGCTGTCGCTGCTCGGCAGCCGCGTGCCGGCTTCGCTGAAGGTGTTCCTCACAGCCCTTGCCATCATCGACGACCTCGGTGCCGTCATTATCATCGCCATCTTCTACACCAGCGGCCTTTCGCTGGCTTATCTGGGTGCTGCCTTCGCCGTCATTGCCGCGCTTGTCGTGCTCAACCGCATGCGGGTGATGACGCTGGTTCCCTATCTCGTGCTCGGCGTCATCCTGTGGGTGCTGGTTCTGAAATCCGGCGTCCATGCCACGCTCGCCGGCGTGGCGCTGGCGCTGACCATCCCGCTTGAGCGTTCCGCCGGGATCGGCCACGATCTCGACCGTTCGCCCCTGCACCGGCTCGAGCACGGCCTGCACAAGATTGTGGCCTTCGTCGTCATCCCGATCTTTGGCTTTGCCAATGCCGGCGTTTCGCTCGCCGGTCTCAGCGTCAGTGCGCTGATCGAGCCGTTGACGCTGGGTGTCGCCGCCGGCCTGGTGGTCGGCAAGTTGGTCGGCGTGTTCGGCTCCTCGGCCCTTGCCATCCGGCTCGGTCTTGCCGACCTGCCAGCCAATGCAGGCTGGACGCACATGATCGGCATATCGCTGCTGTGCGGCATCGGCTTCACCATGAGCCTGTTCATCGGCCTGCTCGCCTTCGCCGGCGACGTGGCGCTGCAGGACGCGGTCAAGGTCGGCATCCTCGCCGGTTCCTTCATCGCCGCTATCCTGGGCGCTGCCGTGCTGCTCATGGCGCCCGCCAGGGGTGGCGTGGAGGACGGTGAAGAGTAGAGGCAGTCTTAGGACTTGGGGGACAATCGCTACTCGCTCTCACCCTCCAGCGCCGGCACCGACACGCCGGCAAGCTCTGCCGCCAGCAGCCGCGAAGCGCCGGCCCGCGCGATCCGCAGCATCAGCGCTTTGCGCGTTGCCGCTGCCATGCGGTGCTCGGGCGCATCGCGCAGGATCTCGGCGCCGTAGCCGTCGGAGAGGATGAAGCCGCACTCCTGGGGAAATATCTCCGAGGGCACGCCGGGATGGGTGGCGAAGAAGAAGCGGTCGGAATGCAGCCGGTAGTCGGGCCATTTGCGGTCGACCCTGAAATCCTCGATCGAGGATTTGATCTCGATGATCCAGATATCGCCCTGCCGGGTCAGCGCGACGAGGTCGGCGCGGCGGCCCGTGGCCAGCGACAGTTCGGGCAACACATGTGCGCCCATATCCATGAGCAGCCGCTGTACGCCGCGCCGCACCAGCATGGCGCGTTCGGACTGGCGGCCGTCGATGAGAGGATTGATGAGGATGGGGGAGATGATCGGCATGCCAGGCACCATGCCAGATTTTGTTCACGGTTTGAACCTGTTTTATGCAGACGATTGTATATTCGATATACCCGGATATACCCAAAAGAAGTCAGGCATTGATCCTTGAAAGATTGAGTTTGCGGTGCGTACCGTCGCTTCCATGGGGACGGGTGACGCAAAATCGAACACTAAAGAAGGCCAACAAGTATGGGCCTTTGACCTTGACGCTCTGCGCAAGGCTTTCAGAAAGTCCGTTCGGGAGCATAAAGTCACGGCGGCTGATTGGGCGGAACACGCCAAGCAGTTCCTCGAAAAACAAAGAGATCGTCAGCGCGAATCGACTTGATATGCCGCGCCGATCAATTTCCATTTAGTAACCCTAAGATAGCAGAAAAAAGTCTTTGCGC
>NZ_RZQI01000103.1:0-11126 GCF_003998335.1 Mesorhizobium sp. M7A.F.Ca.CA.002.05.1.1
CTATGGCAGCGTGCTTGCCGGGCGTACCGCCAATATCGTCAACGCCGAGATCGCCGGCAAAGGCACGTTCTACCGCGTGCGCGTTCCGGCCCAGTCACGCAATGACGCAATCAATTTGTGCACCAGCTACAAGGCCGCCGGCGGCAACTGCTTCGTCTCGCGCTAAAGCCGGAGCCGACCATCAAAAGCCGGCGCGGTCCATCGCGCCGGCTTTTTTCATGGGGAAAGCAGATCCGGCGTTGTCCCGGATGAATCCCTGGCGATTCCCTTTGATCGCACAAAGCCCTAAACTGCCGACATGACCGAATCAAAATCCATGATCCTCGGCTGTGCCGGGAAATCGCTTACCCGCGAAGAAATCAATTTCTATCGCAATGAATGCCCGTGGGCCTTCATCCTGTTTGCGCGCAACATTGGCGAGACCGAACAGATCCGCGATCTGGTCGCCGAGATGCGGGACTGCATAGGGCGTCCGGACGCGCTGGTGTTCATCGATCAGGAAGGCGGCCGTGTGCAGCGCTTGCGACCGCCGCTGGCACCGAACTATCCCGCCGGCGGCGCGCTCGGCGCGCTGTGGCGCGACGATCATGATGCCGGCGCCCGCGCGGCCTGGCTGATGGCGCGGCTGCATGCCTTCGACCTGCTGCGCTACGGCATCACAGCCGATTGCCTGCCGGTGCTCGATGTGCCGATCGAGGGCGCCAGCGATGTCATCGGCGCGCGGGCCTATGGCAAGGATCCGCGACCGGTGATCGAGCTCGGCCGCGCAGCCGCGGAAGGGCTGATGTCGGGCGGCGTGCTGCCGGTCATGAAGCATATTCCGGGCCATGGACGTGCCTTTGCCGACACGCATTTCGAACTGCCGGTGGTCAATGCCTCGCTCAGCGATCTGCAGCGGCATGATTTCGCCCCGTTCAAGGAGCTTAGCCATCTGCCGATGGCGATGACAGCCCATGTCGTCTACAGCGCGATCGACCCCAACAATCCGGCGACCACCTCCGGCAAGGTCATCGACGAGATCATCCGGCGCGAAATCGGCTTCGACGGACTGCTGATGAGCGACGACACCTCGATGAAGGCACTTTCTGGGGATTTCCCGACAAAGGCGGCATCGATCCTTGCGGCGGGCTGCGATCTGGTCCTTCACTGCAACGGCGTTTTCGAGGAGATGGCCGGCATCGCATCGCGCACCACAGGGCTTGAGGGCACGTCGTTGGAGCGCGCCAAGCGGGCGCTGACCTATATAAAGAACCGTGACACGGTCGAAGAAACCGAAATACGTGCCGAATTCGCCACCTACTTCGATGCGGTGGCATAGCAAAGGGAAGTGACGGAGTGGCGGAGACATTGGAAAGCAAGGCCTCGAAGGCCGCACCGATGGACCGTCTGTGGGCCGAGAATGACGATTCACGCGTTACCGGCGACCCGTCGCTGGTTGTCGACGTGGCCGGCTTCGAAGGTCCGCTCGACCTGCTGCTGCATCTTGCCCGCACCCAGAAGGTCGATCTGGCTCGCATTTCGATCCTGGCGCTGGTCGAGCAATATCTGACCTTTGTCGAGACGGCGAGGGCGCTCAGGCTGGAGCTTGCCGCCGACTATCTGGTGATGGCGGCGTGGCTGGCCTTCCTCAAGTCCAAGCTCCTGATCCCCAAGCAGCCCGGCGACGAGGGCGAAAGCGGTGAGGAACTGGCGGCGGTGCTGCAGTTCCGCCTGAAGCGGCTGGAAGCCATGCGCGACGCCTCGGCGCGTCTGGTCAACCGCAACCGGCTCGGCCGCGATGTGTTCGCGCGCGGCATGCCGGAAATGGTCATCGTCGAAAAGCGTAACGCCTATTCGGCCTCGCTCTACGATCTCTTGACCGCCTATGCCCAGCAACGCCAGAAGCAGGCGATCAACAATGTGACGATCGCCAGGCGCGGTGTCTGGTCGCTCAAGGATGCGCGCGACATCCTGACCCGCCTGGTCGGGGCTGCAAGCGACTGGACGGCGCTGGAAAGTTTTCTGATCGCATACATGACCAGCCCCGAGGAGCGGCGCACGGCAATCGCCAGTTCTTTTGCGGCAACATTGGAACTGGTGCGCGACGGCACGATGGACGTGCGGCAGGATCAGACGTTCGCGCCGATCTACCTGCGCGGGCGCACGCAGGCAATCAAGGCAGTCGAGGTGGCATCATGAGCGAACGCGCCAACGCTTCGGTTATCCCGTTCAAGGTCGGCGATGCACCCGAAGAGGAGTCGCTTTCCCGGGATCCGGCCGAGCAGCTACAGAACCCGGCCGAGCGGCTGCATCTGGCCGAGGCCGTGCGCATGGCCGAGGCGATCGTGTTCGCCAGCGCCGAACCCGTCAGCGAAAAGCAGCTCGCGGCACGCCTCCCTGACGGCATCAACATTGCCCTGGCCATGGCCGAGCTGCAGCAGATCTATGCGCGGCGCGGCGTCAATCTGGTGCGTGTCGGCGACGCCTGGGCGTTCCGCACCGCCGGCGACCTGGCTTTCCTGATGAGCCGCGATACCGTCCAGCAAAGGAAGCTCTCCCGCGCGGCTCTCGAAGTGCTGGCGATCATTGCCTATCACCAGCCGGTGACGCGTGCCGAGATCGAGGACATCCGCGGCGTCGAAACCTCGAAAGGTACGCTCGACACGCTGCTGGAAACGGAATGGGTGCGCATGCGCGGCCGGCGTAAGACGCCCGGACGCCCTGTGACCTACGGTACGACGGAGACCTTCCTCGACCATTTCGCGCTGGAAGAGATTCGCGATCTTCCTGGCATGGAGGAACTGAAGGGGGCTGGACTGCTTTCGGGCCGCATGCCGTCGAATTTCTCCATTCCGCAGCCGCCGGCCGATCCCGACGCATTGACCGACGACGAGGATGCGCTGACCGACATCGATCTCGAGGAACTCGGCCTGCTGACGCCGCGCGTCACGGAAGATTGACTGGCATTGGCGGCCAACTTGATGAGGATGCGCGGATTCGTAGCGGGCGTTCCCGTCGAAAATGCGTGACATCCGTCACCCTTTCATAAACTCTGTCGCAGTTGTGTTTGAATCCCAACGCGAAAACGCATAGATCATCGCCAGGGAAAACATTCGAGAGAGATTTGCTATGGGTTCATTTTCGATTTGGCATTGGCTGATCGTGCTGGTGATCGTGCTTTTGGTGTTCGGCCGCGGCAAGATTCCCGAGCTGATGGGCGATATGGCCAAGGGTATCAAAAGCTTCAAGAAGGGCATGGCCGACGACGAGGTTGCCGAAGACAAGCGCACCGTCGAACATCGTGCCGACGAGACCGTTGCGGCCGCGAAGGAAAAAGCCAGCAAGAGCTGAGCCCAAGGTTCTAGTCGGAACAGAGTGCCATGTTTGAAGTCGGCTGGACCGAAATGCTGGTCATCGCGATCGTCATGATCGTGGTCGTCGGACCCAAGGATTTGCCCAATATGCTGCGCACCTTCGGCCGCACGACGGCGAAGCTGCGCGCCATGGCGTCCGATTTCCAGAAACAGTTCAACGAGGCGCTGAAGGAAGCCGAGCTCGACGACGTCAAGAAGTCCGTCGACGAGCTCAGGGGCATGAGCCCGATGGCTGAGATCAGGAAGCAGCTCAATCCGTTCGAACAGGCCGCGGCCGACGTTCGCTCCGGCGTCGATGCGGCGATGAAGCCGAAGCCGGCAGCCGATCCGGCAAGCTCTGTCGCTTCGACCCCGCAAACGGCCGAGCCGTTGAAGAACGGTGCAACGACCATGCCTGGCGTCAACGCGCCGGAAGCAGCGCCAGCAGCGCCGGTTTTTCCGGCAATGACCGACGAATCGGTGGTGACCTCGTCAGCGCCGGCGGAACCCGTTGCGGCGCCGAAGGCGTCCGCGGCGAAGAAACCAGCCAAGCCTGCGCCGGCAAAAGCGACGCCGGCTGCAAAAGCTTCGGCAAATGGTGCAAAGGTTGCCGCGAAGGCAGCGTCTGCGTCCAAGACGCAGGCGAAGGCCATGACGACGGCACAGCCTGAAGCGCCCAGCGCCAAGACGCCCGCTGCGGCCAACGCTGTCGCGGCCAAGACTGTAGCGACCAAGATGGGGGCGAAAGCCGAACCGAAGCTTGCAGCGGTGAAGAAGCCGGTGGCCAAGAAGACGGCGGGAGCCGCCAAGTGAGCGTTTCGGACACCGAAAAGGACGAGATCGAGAAATCGTCCGCGCCGCTGATGGAGCATCTGATCGAGTTGCGCCGGCGGCTGATCTGGTCGCTGGGCGGCTTCTTCGTTGCCTTCCTGGTCTGTTTCTTCTTCGCCAAGAAACTGTTCAACCTCCTGGTCGTGCCGTTCAAATGGGCGACGCAGTGGGCAGGGCTCGATCCGCACAAGGTCGAGCTGATCTACACGGCGCCGCAGGAATTCTTCTTCACCCAGGTCAAGCTCGCCATGTTCGGCGGCATGGTGATCGCCTTTCCGCTGATCGCCACGCAGATCTACAAGTTCATCGCGCCCGGCCTGTACAAGAACGAGCGCAACGCCTTCCTGCCGTTCCTGATCGCATCGCCGATCCTGTTCCTGATGGGCGCATCGCTGGTCTATTTCTTCTTCACGCCGATGGTGATGTGGTTCTTCCTCGCCATGCAGCAGGCCGGCACCGACGATCAGGTGCAGATTTCGCTGCTGCCGAAAGTGTCGGAATATCTCAGCCTGATCATGACGCTGATCTTCTCCTTCGGCCTGGTGTTCCAGCTGCCGGTGGTGACCAGCCTGATGACACGGGTCGGCATGCTCTCGTCCAAGGGACTGGCCGAGAAGCGCAAATGGGCGATCGTCATTGCCTTCGTCGTCGCGGCGATACTGACGCCGCCCGATCCGATGAGTCAGATCGGCCTGGCCATCCCGACCATCCTTCTCTACGAGGTGTCCATCTGGGCTGCCCGGCTGATCGAGCGCGATCGGGAAAAGCAGCGCGTGGCACGCGAGAAGCAGGGCGCGGCGGAAGAGGTGGCGGACAAAGCACCGGACGAGCCCCCGGCACCTGCCTCCTCATAGGCGACAGAGCGGCTGCAGCGGCGGAAAAACATAGTCGTCGCCCCGTCCTCTTGCATCGATCCCGGATGCGGTTTACGCCCTCTGGCTGAAACGCATCGCGCTCAAAGCGATGCGTTTCAGTTTTGTTTTGAGCATGTCGTTGTCCCAAATCGCTGTGCACTTTTGGGCGACATGCTACCCAGGAGCGTTTCAAACCATGCTTGACATCAAATGGATTCGCGACAACCCGAAGGCCCTTGTCGAGGCGCTGGTGAAGCGCTCGTGGTCGGCCGGTGAGGCGCAGTCCATGGTCGACGGACTGATCGCCTCGGACGAGGCCCGGCGCGAGCACGTCACCGAGCTGCAGACCAAGCAGGAGCGCCGCAATGCCGCGTCGAAGGAGATCGGCAACGCCATGCGTTCGGGCGATGCCGCCCTGGCCGAGACGCTGAAATCCGAAGTCGGCGAGATCAAGGTCTTCATCCAGAACGGCGAGGCGCGCGAACGCGAGCTCGACAAGGCGCTGACCGATGCGCTGGCAGTGCTTCCCAACGTGCCGTTCGACGACGTGCCTGTCGGCAAGGACGAGCACGACAATGTCGTCAAGCACCTCGTCGGCAAGGTGCCGACGCGGCCGAACTGGGTGAAGGAGCATTTTGAGATCGGCGAAGCGCTCGGCATGATGGATTTCGAGCGCGCGGCAAAGCTGTCGGGCTCGCGCTTTACGGTGCTGAAAAGCGGACTGGCCCGGATGGAACGTGCGCTCGGCCAGTTTATGCTGGACCTGCATACGACCGAACATGGCTACGAAGAAGTCATCCCGCCGTTGATGGTCAAGGACGATGTTCTGTTCGGCACCAACCAGTTGCCGAAGTTCGAGGAAGATCTGTTCTTCACGCCGCACGGGGAGGGCAGGCTTGGCCTGATTCCCACTGCCGAGGTCCCACTCACCAACCTTGTGCGTGAAGAAATCACCGCGCATGAAAAACTGCCGCTGCGCTACACCGCGCTGACGCCGTGCTTCCGCTCGGAAGCGGGTTCGGCCGGGCGCGACACGCGCGGCATGCTGCGCCAGCATCAGTTCTACAAGGTCGAGCTGGTGTCGATCACGGACCAGGAATCGTCACTTGCCGAGCATGAGCGGATGACGCAATGCGCCGAGGAAGTGCTGAAGCGGCTCGGCCTGCCGTTCCGCACCATGACGCTGTGCACCGGCGACATGGGCTTTGGCGCGCGCAAGACCTACGACATCGAGGTCTGGCTGCCCGGCCAGAACGCCTATCGCGAGATCTCGTCCTGCTCGGTGTGCGGCGATTTCCAGGCGCGCCGCATGGACGCGCGCTACAAGGACAGAGACGGCAAGGGCAACCGCTTCGTCCACACCCTCAACGGCTCGGGCACAGCCATTGGCCGCGCGCTCATCGCCGTCATCGAAAACTACCAGAACGAGGATGGCAGCGTAACCATTCCTGAAGTGCTGCGGCCTTACATGGGCGGCCTGGAAAAGATCGAAGCGAAATAATGCGTATCCTCCTGACCAATGACGACGGCATTCATGCCGAGGGCCTGGCGTCGCTCGAACGCGTCGCGCGCACGCTGTCCGACGATGTCTGGGTGGTGGCGCCCGAGCAGGACCAGTCCGGCTACGCGCATTCGCTGTCGATCTCGGAGCCGCTGCGGCTGCGCAAGATCGGCGAGAAGCATTTCGCCGTGCGCGGCACGCCGACGGATTGCGTCATCATGGGCGTCAAGAAAATCCTGCCTGGCGCACCCGACCTGATCCTGTCCGGCATCAATTCGGGCGCCAATATCGCCGATGACGTCACCTATTCGGGCACCGTCGCCGGCGCCATGGAAGGCGCGCTGCTCGGTATCCGCTCGATCGCGCTCAGCCAGGGCTACAGCTATGTCGGCGAAGATCGCGTCGTGCCCTACGAGACGACAGAGGTGCTGGCGCCGGCGCTGCTGAAGAAGCTTGTCGCGACGCCGTTGCCGGACGGCGTGCTGCTCAACGTCAATTTTCCCAATTGCACGCCCGAAGAGGTCGCCGGCACGGTGGTCACCACGCAAGGCAAGCTCGTGCACTCCCTGTGGGTCGACGAGCGCCGCGACGGGCGCGGCCTGCCATACTACTGGCTGCGCTTCGGCGGCGAGCCGGTCGAGGGCAAGCAAGGCACCGATCTCTACGCCTTGCGCAACAGGCTGGTGTCGGTGACGCCGCTGCAGCTCGATCTGACCGCGCATGAAATCCGTGACCAATTGAGCAAGGCGCTTGCATGAACCAAGGGATCGATGACCGTGAAGGTTTTGCCGCCTTTCTGCTGCGTCTGCGCGGTCGGGGGACTGTACCGAAAGCGCTGATCGCCGCCTTCGAGGCGACGCCGCGGCGCGGCTTCCTGGCGGCCCAGTTCCATCAGATCGCCTGGTCGGACCGTATGCTGCCGATCGAATGCGGCGAGGCGATCGAAGGTGCCGACATGCAGGCGGCGGTGATCGCGGCGCTCGCTATCGAGCAGGGCAACCGCGTGCTCGAGATCGGTACCGGTTCGGGCTACACCTCGGCGGTGATGTCGCGGCTGGCGGCGCGGGTCATCACCACCGATCGCTACAAGACGCTCGCCGAGCAGGCCAGGCAGCGCTTCGAGGCGCTCGGCATCGGCAATGTCATCGTGCGCCACGCCGATGGTTCCGGTGGCCTGCCGAATGAAGGGCCGTTCGATCGCATCGTTGCATGGGCGTCCTTCGACAGCCTGCCGCGTTTCCTGCTCGACCAATTGTCGAGCGGCGGCATCGTCATCGCGCCGATCGGCCCCGAAGAGGGCGAACAGGTGCTGGCCAAGCTGACCAAGGTCGGCAGCCGCTTCGAGCGTGAAGACATCGGCCTCGTTCGCCTGCAGCCGATCCTGCGCGGTGTCGCCGCTATCATCTAGCGCGCATGTCGATGTTCAGGCCGCGCCGCGTCGGGTGCGTCTTCGACCCCGGCCGGCATGACCTGAAAATCTCCCCTGGGCTCGCTCTCTAATATTTTAAGAAAAATTGCGCCGGATTCCATGGGGTTAACCGTCGAGTAACATTAACGCGCTTTAATCATGCCTAGTTTGTACCGGGTATGTGCGGGTTAGTGCGATGCAACTCAGTGTTTTGAAGACAAGCGGTCGCAATCTGGCGCGAGGCTGCGCCATACTGATGGTCGCGGGTGCTGCTGCGGGGTGCAGTTCCCAAGTTTCGCGGTTCAATGGCGTCGACGACGTCTTTACATCCTCGACCAACAATCAGCGCACCATCATCAACAAGCAGGATGCCGTACAGCAGCCTTATCCGGGCGATGTCGCCGCCGCTCCGATCGATGGCAGCCATACACAGTCGGTCAGCCGCTCCAGCCTCGATCCGGTCTCGACGCGGCCGCTGCCTCCGCCCGTTGCCCAGGCTCCCGAAGTGGCGCCGGTATCGAAGCCGGTGCGCACCGCATTGGCTCCCGCACCGCATGTCGACAGGACCACGACCGGCACCGTCGCCCCGGTGGCATCGCCTTTCAAGGTTTCGCAACCTGACGAACCCCGCGTGGCTGCTTCCGGCACTCCGCATGCAACCGAGATCGTCGTCAGGGACGGCGAAACGATCGGCGGCCTGGCGCAGCGCTACAAGGTGCCGTCCGACGTGATCATGAAGGTCAACGGGCTGAGCGCGACCAAGGGGCTGAAGACCGGCCAGAAGCTGGTCATCCCGGCCTACGCCTATTCGAGCAAGAGCGAGCCGAAGCTCGCGGATGCCAAGCCGGCGAAAGACACCAAGCACAACCTGCCGGCCACTGCGCCGGACAAAGTCGCCGTCCTGCCGCAGCAGCCGAAGCCTAGGGAGGGCAAATCCACCGCTCAGGTCGATACGTCGGCCGCCGCGAGCCAGCCCAAGGAGCCCAAGCCGCAGGTAGCCGCGGCCAAGGCGACCAATGCAGCTGGCACCTATACGGTTCAGTCGGGCGACACGCTTTCCTCGATTGCCAGGAAAACCGGTGTCGGAGTCGTTGCCATCAAGCAGGCCAACGGCATGCAGGATGGCTTGCTCAAGATCGGCCAGACCCTGAAGGTGCCGGCGGGTGGAACCGCGACCGTCGCCGCCGCCAAACCGGCCAAGGTCGATCCGGTGACGACGGCCACGACGCAGCCCGCGGCAAAGACCACGCCGTCGGAAACGCTGGCGTCCTACACGCCGCCGAAGAAGGATTCGAAGGTCATCCAGCAGGCCGAGGCCGACGATGCCGTCGCGCCTGACGCCACCGGCATCGGCAAGATGCGCTGGCCGGTGCGCGGTCGCGTGATCTCCGGTTTCGGCTCCGGCAAAGACGGCGTCGACATCGCCGTGCCCTCGGGCACACCGGTCAAGGCAGCCGAGAACGGTGTCGTCATCTATGCCGGCGACGGCCTCAAGGAATTCGGCAACACGGTGCTGGTGCGCCACGAGAATGGCCTGGTCACCGTCTACGGCCACGCCAGCTCGATCGAGGTGCAGCGCGGCCAGAAGGTCAAGCGCGGCCAGGAAATCGCGCTGTCGGGCATGAGCGGCACGACGGACTCGCCGAAGCTGCACTTCGAAGTGCGCAAGAACTCGGCCCCGGTCGATCCCTCGGGTTACCTCGAATAGAAGAAAAAAAGCAATTTGCGGGCCGTCTGACCTCCAGTCCGGCCCGCCGGCTCAGCCCGTTCCGAAAGGAGCGGGCTTTTTCAGTTTCAACGCGACGCGCCAGTCTTCAAGCTTCAAAGATGATCACGCAGAGTGTCGGCGATCATGACGTCAAGGCCGCTGGCCTTGATTCCGAGAAGCGTCTCCGCGTCGGAGGAATCGACCAGCAAGGGATTGTCGAAGAGATAGCTCATCTCGATGAGTTCATGCATGCCCAATGCTTCCATTTCGGGGATGGAATAGGAACGTGTTTCTGGAATTTCACGGTGAAGCATTGCCGCCGTCGTCAGGATGAGTTCCCGGGGTGAGGCGTGTTGCGATGGAACATGGAACGCCCGTCGCCATTTGCCCGTGTAGCGGGAAGCGGCGACCAGCGTCCTGGCCACGTCCTTCGTGAAGGACCAGGCATGAGTCGCGTCGAGGTTTCCAATGAAAGCAGTCGGCTTCCCCTCGATTATGGAGGGCAGCGCGACCAGTGAGAAAGAGCTGATCGCGCCATGTCCAAGATAATCGCTGGACCGCACTTCGACTGCCGGCACGTCCGCACGGACCGCCCGCTGCCACATGATCGTGCGGGCGGTCCCTTTCTTCGAAGTCGGATCCAGAGACAGGTCGGAGTGAAGCGGGCTATCGGCATGTTTCCCATAGCCATAGAGGTTTCCGAGAACCACAAGCTTCGCGCCGACCGCTTCCGCGGCACGCACGGTGCCGTCGATGATTGGGAAGAAGTCGGTCGGCCACCGGTGATAGGCGGCCATGGCACACATGAAAATGGCGTCGGCGTTTCGGCAGATACGCGCCAGTTCAACGGCATCGGTGGCATCGGCCTGCACCGCCCGGACGTTCCGCAACGCGTTTGAGCCGACACTCCGGCTCGTGAGAACGACGTCATGTCCTTCTTCGCCCAGAAGGCGCGCGGTCTCGTGCCCGACCGGGCCTGCTCCGACAACTACATAAAAACTCATGGCTAACCTCTCGTCCAAGCTCGATGGAGAGGCGTAGGTACATGTCCCCGGCATTGAAAATCGCGCGGGAATTGCCAATTCTTGGACAGGTTTTGCCAGGAAGCGAGAGAGCATGCATTCGCAGTCTGTTCCGGCCCGATTTCCGCCCGACGTCACAATGGCCTTCTGGCATATCGAAGCGGGCGTCCATCGTCTCTCCAGGGCGGCCCATCATCGCATCATGGTGCATGCAAGCGCGGCGACGCGTTCCTACTGCAATGAGGTTGGTCGATATTTCGTGAGGCGCGCTGGCGATATTGACCTGGTGCCCGCTGGCCAAGAGGGCGGCTTCGAGACCGAAACCCCGTTCGACACGATCGAGATCGCGTTACAACCAGCCCTGATGGAAAGGGTGGCGGCTGAGCTAGGTGGCAAGGCGCGCGCGTTGCCGCTCGACACACGTCATCTGCTTCGTGATCAGCGCATCCAACATCTCGCCCGTGCACTCG
>NZ_RZQI01001041.1:0-1938 GCF_003998335.1 Mesorhizobium sp. M7A.F.Ca.CA.002.05.1.1
GGCTAAGGCTCGCCGGTGTCACTACGTTCGCAACGACGACGGCGTCGGTCGAGCAGTTCATCAACGTGCCCGGACCGATCGCAAGAGGCGTCTGGTAGGGCGCGGCGATTACGGCTGTGGCACCCGACATTCCACCCGTGATCGTCTCGCCAGCCGGAAAGATGCCGGCCGAGCCGCGCACATAGATGCGCCGGGTCGCGCTGTTTGCTGTTTTGGCAATCGCAGAGTTGCCTCCAGTGATTGTCTCACCGGCCTGAAACGTCCCACTTATCGGCAAGACCCTTAGCACGTTGGCAAAGAAGTCGACCAAGATGCCCGTCGCGCCGGATGAACCGCCTGTCACCGTCTCACCGAGTTCATAGTCGACGGTTGAACCGGTGATGACGATTTCAAAATGTTGGAACCGCAGGGTTCCGGCGGAGCCAGAGGTGCCGCCGCTGACCGTTTCGCCAGTCGCAAACGATCCAACTTGCGAGCTGAGGGCGAACTGATATTCGCCGTTTGGCTCCAATTGCAGGGCGGTGTTGTAGCGATCGATGTACCAGTTATCGAGCCGGCCCGACTGAATCTGAACGCCAAAGACGTTACCGGCAGAACTACCGGAGAGCCGGTTGCCGATTGCCCTGACATTCGAAATGACGATCTCGCTGTTGGCATCAGTCGCAGCTACGCCAACCAGACAGTCATTCGCCACTACGTTAGTTATGATCCCTCGCGGATCTCGCGCACCGGTCATCTCCACCCAGACACCGGCGGAGGGGCTGTCGAGATGTGCATCCGCGAAAACCCCGTCGACTAACACGTCGGTGGTGTTTAGATTCCCCGTATAGGTCAACACGACGCCGTCGCGTTTGCACTTCGCCGACCGGATGTTGCGCACGATCGGCTTGCGGACGCCGGCCACGTAAACCGTGTCGCCAAACTCGCCGCCGGTTGGCGTGACGATGTTATAGCCGTCAATGTCCTCAATCGTCGGGCTGTCGACACAGAGCGCCATCACGCCGGCAAGGCCAAGATTGCGGACTTTCACGCCGCGAATTGTCGGCCGCTTCCGGCGTGCACCAGTGGAGAGGCCGACGCGAATACCGATAGAAGCCTGGTAGCCGGCATGTGATCCACCATCAATCGTGAGGTCCCCGTCTATCAGGACGTCATCGGCAGCAATATCGATGACGGGATGGTGGCCGGTAACGGTGCCGACTGGCGCGCGCAGGATTAGGGCAGAGCCGCCCAGGCATTCGACGCGCTTCTTCGCTGTCGAGATCGTGTGGTTGCCGTCGGTCTGGTAGGAGCCGTCAATCAGCACATGCGGATAGCTGCCCGCGAGCAGTGCACTGATAGCAGCCGTGGCATTCGCACCGCCACCACGCGCGCCGAGCATTGATGCCGTCACCGGAATTGAGGCGAGCGTATAGCCTGTCTTCGTCATGCCATCGCTCAGCGTGATCACCAAATCCCCGACATTCGTTCCATTCTTGCGGTACACAGCGCCGCTGCCTGCCACCTGAGAGCTGTCGCAGAAGGCGGTGCGGATGTATGTGGGTGCTATCGGCGGGTAAAATGCCTCGGCCGTCGCCTTGGTCGCGAATTGCGGATCGATCACCGTCGTCATGGCGCCCGTCGCTACGTCCGCAGCGGCCTGGGCCTGGTCGATGATGCCTTGCGCGGCTGCCTGGATATCGCCGACGGTGTCGTCGGACTGGTAGAACGACAGCACAATGTCATCGGTGCCGATCACAGGGTTCAGCGTCTGGAAGGCAAAGCTGCACTCACCCCGTCAACCGTTTTTTGAGAAAAAATTCCTAGACCGGTCGGAACTCCCACTCGGAGCGACGCTGGCAAGCGCGTAAAACCCTGCTTTTGCCGGCGGCTGGTCATAAGCCGGCAGGTGTGAAATCATTCGTCGAAGCTCATGGAATGATTCCCGTCGCACGGCCT
>NZ_RZQI01001042.1:0-1938 GCF_003998335.1 Mesorhizobium sp. M7A.F.Ca.CA.002.05.1.1
CTGCACGAGGCGGGCTTTCGCACCATCGGGCTTGATTCGGACGCGCCGGCCGAACTCGAAAAGAGCTTTGCCGGAGAAAAGATCGCCCTGGTGCTGGGCGCCGAAGGCAAGGGCCTGCGCCAGAAGACCCGCGAGACGGTGACGACGCTGGCGCGGCTCGACATGCCCGGCGCCATCCATTCGCTCAACGTGTCGAATGCCGCGGCGATCAGCCTTTACGTGGCGAGGAAGTTTTTAGCGAGTAGCGAATAGCGAATAGCGAATAGCGAAAGTCGAATCCCGGCTATTCGTGGCTGCAATCCCTAATCCCTAATCCCTATTCCCCATTCGCTATTCGCTATTCGCTCCTTCCCCACCTCATGCCCCGCCATCCGCTCCAGCGCCCTGACCAGCGCCGAATGATCTTCCTTGGCGCCGCCATTGGCCGCGCAGGAATTGAACAGCTGCTGAGTCGTCGAGGTGTTGGGCAAGGAAACGCCGAGCGCCTTCGCGCCCTCCAGCGCGAGGTTCAGATCCTTCTGGTGCAGTTCGATCCGAAAACCCGGCGCGAAGGTGCGCTTGACCATGCGCTCGCCATGCACTTCCAAAATGCGCGAAGCCGCCAGCCCGCCCATCAGCGCCTGCCTGACCTTGGCCGGATCGGCGCCGGCTTTCGAAGCAAAAACAAGCGCTTCGGCGACAGCTTCAATGGTCAGCGCGACGACGATCTGGTTGGCCACCTTGGTGGTCTGGCCAACCCCGTTCGGCCCGACCAGGGTAATGTTCTTGCCCATCTTCTCGAACACGGGCCTGGCGCGCTCGAACGGGTTTTCCTCGCCGCCGACCATGATGGTCAGCGACGCCGCCTTGGCGCCGACCTCGCCGCCCGAGACCGGTGCGTCGAGATAGTCGCAGCCGAGATCGTTGATCTTCTTCGCGAACACCTTGGTCTCGATCGGCGAGATCGAGCTCATGTCGATGACCAGCTTGCCCTTGGCCAGGCCGGACGCGACGCCGTTGTCGCCGAACAGCACATCGGCGACCTGCGGCGTGTCGGGCACCATCAGGATGATGATGTCGGCGGCCTTGGCCACGGCGGCATGGCCGGTGACGGTCTTCAGGCCCTTGGTGACGAGATCGGTGGAGGGTTTCGATCGATGATCGCTGGTGATGACATGATAGCCCGCGTCCAGCAGATGCCCCGCCATCGGCGCGCCCATGATGCCAAGGCCGATGAAACCGATGGTTTCCATTTGTTTTCTCCGTCTTTTGTTAGGTCGCGTTCTGTCACGCCCCCCTCTGTCCTGCCGGACATCTCCCCCACCAGGGGGAGATTGGACATCACCACTGCCTTGGCCAATTGTTGAAGCTGCCAAAGTTGCGAGCCGACGCCGAAGCTGCCGATCTCCCCACCCGTGGGGGAGATGGCCGGCAGGCCAGAGGGGGGCGCGAAGGAACGCGACTTCTATTGCGATCGCCGCTAAGCCGCAGCGCTTCCCTGCCCGCTCAAATCCCGAAACCACCCCAACCCAGCTTCCGTCCCGGCCTTCGGCTTGTATTCCGCCCCGACCCATCCGGCATAACCAATGCGGTCGATATGCTCGTACAGGAAGGGAAAATTGATCTCGCCCGTCCCCGGCTCGTGACGGCCGGGATTGTCCGCAAGCTGGATATGCGCGATGCGGTCAAGGTTTGCCTCGATGGTACGGGCGAGATCCCCCTCCATGATCTGCATGTGATAGATGTCGTATTGCAGGAACAGGTTTTTCGAGCCGACGCGATCGATCAGCGCTAGCGCCTGGTCGGAGTAGTTGAGGAAGAAGCCCGGAATATCGCGCGTGTTGATCGGCTCGATCAGCAGCCTGATGCCGGCCTGCTCCAGCTTTTCCGCCGCGAAGGCGAGGTTTTCGGCAAAGACATCCTCCAGCACCTTGCGGTCGGCGGCGGCCGGCGCGATGC
>NZ_RZQI01001043.1:0-1927 GCF_003998335.1 Mesorhizobium sp. M7A.F.Ca.CA.002.05.1.1
GCCCCAGGCGGTCAGCACCGCTGCATTGGCCGGCAGCGCGATGACATTGTAGGCCTTGCGCTCCTTGAGAAAGCGGCCGACCAGTTCGCCGGCAATGTGGATGGCGTCGCTGGCCGAGCCGCCATTGCCGGCGATGAGCAAAGCTTTCCCCGACGAAAGCGCAGTCACCACGGCGCTCGCTGCCCGCTCCATCTCACCGGTCAGGTCCCGTTCGACCATGGCTGATATGGCAGCCACGGAGCGGACAAGGTAATCGTTCAACTCGGACATGAAACCCTCAGTTTGTGGTGCCGCCGGCGCGCAATTTGCCAATGGTGTTGGTGGTGCTTTTTCCGGCGACCAGATCGACCAGCACGACGCGTCCGCCGGCCTTCTGCACCACATCGGCGCCGACCACGGTGTCGACCGTGTAATCGGCCCCCTTGACCAGTATGTCGGGCAGCAGCGCTTCGATCAGCGCCAGCGGCGTATCTTCCTCGAAAACCACGACCGCATCGACCGAGGCAAGTGCTGCCAGCACGCAGGCGCGGTCGTGCTGGTCGTTGACCGGGCGCCCGGCGCCCTTCAGTCGCCGCACCGAAGCATCGCTGTTGAGGCCGAGCACCAGCCGGTCGCATTGGCTGCGCGCCGCGTGCAGCAAGCTGACATGGCCGGCATGCAGGATGTCGAAGCAGCCATTGGTGAAGCCGACGCTCAGGCCCTCTTCCTTCCACGCCGCCACCATGCGCGCGGCCGACGTGGCGTCGAGGATGGCGTCCTTGTGGGCCGTCGGCCCATGCGAACGGAACAGCGCGCCGGTGAGTTCCTCGACCGTCAGCCGCGCGGTGCCGCGTTTTCCCACCACGACGCCACCAGCGGCATTGGCGATCGAAGCGGCCATGACCGTATCGGCGCCCACGGCCAGCGCCAGCGCGAAGCTCGCGATCACCGTGTCGCCGGCGCCCGAAACGTCGAACACTTCGCGCGCCTGGGTGGCGATGTGGCGCGCCTCGTCGGGGCCGACCACGCTCATGCCCTTTTCGCTGCGCGTCGCGACCACGAAATCGAAACCATGTGCCGAAATCAGCTCGCGTGCGGCACCCACGATCTCGTCATCGGCGAACACCGCATGGCCGGCGGCCTCGCCGAGTTCCTTGCGGTTGGGGGTAATGGCGGTCGCCCCGGCATAGCGCGCGTAATCGCGGCCTTTCGGGTCGACCAGCACCGGCTTTCCAGCCTCGCGGCAGATGGCGATCAAGTCGCCGGCGACGCCGTCGAGCAGGATGCCCTTGCCGTAATCGGACAGGATGACGATGTCGGCGTGCGCCAGCGCGGCGCGGAAATGCCGGATCAGGCCGGCTCGCTCCGCAGCGCCGAGCGGCTTGATCTCCTCTTCGTCGAAACGCAGCACCTGCTGGTTGAGCGCGCTGAAGCGGCTTTTGGACGAGGTCATGCGACCACGCTCCTGCGCGAGGCCCGCCGTATCGGCGCCAAGCTCGCCGAGCATCCGCACCAGGCTATCGCCTGCCACATCGGTGCCTATGACCGAGACGGGAATAGCGGCAGCGCCGAGCGAAACGATGTTGGCCACGACATTGCCGGCGCCGCCCATGGTCGAGGTCTCGCCGCGCCCGTGCAGCACCGGTATCGGCGCCTCCGGCGAGATCCGCTCGATGACGCCGTTGACGAAACGATCGAGGATGAAGTCGCCGACCACCAGCACTGTGGCCTGGCCGAACCGCGCAATGGCGCGGTGCAACGGTTCGGGAGAAGGCGGATTGTGCTTGATCATGTCACTGGCAACACAGGGAAAAGGCCGATTTCAATCTCATAAGTGCTCATCAATCGACTGGTCGGATCGTTCATGGCGAAAGCCGATATACCGCAAATTCACGCAGCGCAACGGCAGGGCATGATCCCGGTAGGCTCGGGCGGTCAGCTCTTCTGC
>NZ_RZQI01001044.1:0-1925 GCF_003998335.1 Mesorhizobium sp. M7A.F.Ca.CA.002.05.1.1
CGCCTGGCGTAGGCTTCCACGGCCCTGGTCGAGACGACCTGGTCGGCGCCGGCGGCGATGATCAGCAGCGGGACCTGGATCCGAGCCATGAAATCGGGGTCGCTGACGGCTTCCGATGCTTTCGCGGCTGCCTGCAGCCAGCGGATCGTCGGCCCGCCAAGCGCCAGTTGCGGGTATTCTTCATAGATCCGTGTGTTGCGCCGATAGCGCTCCGGGTCCGATGTCAGCTTGTTGGTCTCGAACGGGGCCGTAACCCTCGGCCGCGGACCCCAGGCGGCGTAGAGCCGGCCGAGGCCGAGAGCGCAGAACAGAGAACAGACGCGGCGAACCGTCGAGATCGAGACCGGCAGGTCGGGCAGCGTCAGGAAGGGCGCGATCAGCACCATGCGCCGGATGCGGTTCACCATTGATGGGGCGGCAAGCAGGGTGATCAAGGCACCTGCCGAATGGGCGAGGATGTAGTACGGTCCGCGGCAATCGGGCAGCACGATCTCCTCGAAGAACTGTTCGAGGTCGGCGGTGTACTCGCGGAAGCTGCTGACGTAGCCGCGCTGGTGATCGCGGATCAGCCGGTCGGAATCGCCCTGGCCGCGCCAATCGAGCGTGGCGACGCCAAAGCCGCGATCGGCAAGGTTGCGGATGGTTTCGAAATATTTCTCGATGCACTCGTTGCGGCCGGTGAGCAGGACCACGGTGCCCTTCATCGGGCGAGCGACCGCGCCGAACAGGCCGTAGCGGATATTCTTTCGGTCACGCGTGGTGAAGAAGCCGCCGGTGGCATTTTCCGGCCGCGGATTGCCCTCGATTTCGTGAAAAAGGGAGTTTTCGGTGAAAAGATCCGTCATTCGGCGCTTCGTGCTCGGCGTCTCGCATGCCCGCCTGCGCTGGCCGGCTCCGCTAAGGTGATAGACGCCCATGCGCCAAAAGCCAAGGAATTCCCGGTGAAGGGGAGGCTGCATCAGGGAAGGCCGGAAGCCGCTTGAAAGCGTGCTTCCGGCCCCTGTCGATCCGGGAGGAAGGGACGTTACACCCGGTCGGCCTCGTTGCGGTGCCTGTTGTGCAATCGGCGCCGCCAGTCCTTGATCCTGGAATGGACTTTAGCGCCGGCTGCCTGAACGCGCGCCGAAGTGCCGGTTCATCTGCCGTTCATCAAGGGTCCGGCCGCCGTGGCTTTTGCCGCCAGGTGAAATCTTGAAATGCTTTCCAGCGCTCCCCAAATGTCTCGTGCGGTCGCCAATGTCGGGGCCGCTGGTCCACCCGAAACGCCGCTCAAGGGTTTCGCACCGGCCATACGCAAACCATGTTGCTCAACAGGAGAACACCTCATGCGTCACGTTGATTTTTCCCCGCTTTATCGCTCGACCGTCGGCTTCGATCGTCTGTTCACGATGCTCGATTCGCTTGCGCAGCCGGATGGCGCGCAGACCTATCCGCCCTACAACATCGAGCGCACCGGTGAGGATTCCTACCGGATCTCGATGGCGGTTGCCGGCTTCTCGGACGAGGAAATCTCGATCGAAGCCCATCGCAACGTGCTGACCGTGAAGGGTGAGCGCAAGGACGAGGGCACCGGCGAAGGCTCTGAGCTGCTCTATCGCGGCATTGCCTCGAGGGCTTTCGAACGTCGCTTCCAGCTTGCCGACCACGTCGAGGTCGTTGGCGCCTCGCTGAAGAACGGCCTGCTCTTCGTCGACCTCAAGCGCAACATCCCCGAGGAGCTGAAGCCGCGCAAGATCGCCATTACGGCGTCTTCGGCCAAGGCCAAGCAGATCGAGGCCAAGACCGCTGCCTAAAATACAAGTCTCCTCCCGAGACGGAAGCGGCGCCGAAAGGCGCCGCTTTTTTGTTGTCGGGGAAATGCGTTATCAGGCGATCAGCTGGCCAAAACGGTCGACTTCATCGGCTGTCGTCGCAAAGCTGGTGAC
>NZ_RZQI01001045.1:0-1925 GCF_003998335.1 Mesorhizobium sp. M7A.F.Ca.CA.002.05.1.1
CATATGGGCGTTGCCTTCGGCTTCGTTACGCTGTGGGGTTTCGCCTTTGGCATGGCGCCGGTGGTGCTGCCGACCAATATGTCGCGCGCGGCGCCTGATGCGCTAGAGGCAGCGGGCAGCCTGATGGTCACCTCTTTCCAAATTGCCATCACCATCGGCGCGGTTGTCGGCGGCTATGTCGTGGACACCTATGGCGCGACCGGGCCTTTGACTCTGACCGCTGTCCTTGCCGCATCGACCGCCGTCTTGGCGCTGCTGCAGCCACGCAGCTGAACTTTGCTGCCGCTGATAAAATAGCCTGAATCCGGGCCGCCGCCGATGTTGCAGGCGCGATACACAAGTTGAGGCCGGGAACACGTTGCATCTTGCCGCAATCGAAGGCTAAGGACGCTCGGCTTCGGCCATTGGAGGGTGATCGACGATCAAGTCGCGCCCTTTTTGAGGAGATGACTGACATGAAGAAGTTTTTGTTTGTTGCCGTCGGCCTGGCGGTGCTTGCCGGTTCGGCTTGCTCGAAGGCGCCCGAGTGCACGGCGGAAATCGCGACCAAGAAGGCGCAGGACATGGCTACCGCGCTGCAGGAAGCGATTACCAAGGACCCGTCCAAAGCGGCTGATCTGACGGCCAAGGTCCAGGCGGTGACAACCAAGTATCAGGGCGCTACGACATTGGCCGACGCCTGCAAGGCCTATGACGAACTGACGGCCACAATCAAAGGCTAACGCCCTGATTTGAGATCAAGGCCTAAGCGCCTGATTCGATGGGTCAAGGGAGAGGGCGGTGACCGTGGGGTCGCCGCCTTTTTTTCGGATTTTCAGTTCGGCGCGATTTCAGTTCGGCGCGATGGAGCCGACTTCGACTGCGTCGACGCGCTTCAAGCTCATGCCGATCACCGGCACCAACTGGTCGTCGACGCGCACGGCAATAGTCACTGTCATCGAATTGTCGTCAGGGATGCGAGCCTGCATGACGCCGCGCAGCTGGTTGCGGTTGATGGTGAAGACCACTTTGCGGGCATCGACGACGTTGCCGCCGATGATGTCGAGGCCGGAACCGGTCGCGCCACCCATAAAGCTGCCCTTGTAGCCCTCGCGGCCCTTGCGCTCGATCTTGGCCGACATCGGCTGGGTGAACATGCCGACCCGGCAGCCGCCGTCGAGCGACATGCCGACCTTGCCGTCGGGCGTCGAGCCGGTGAAGCTGCAGTTGAACTTGGTGCCTTTGTACTTGCCGGCGACGATTTCGCCGGGACCGATCCACTTGCCTTCAGCAGACTGGAAGAACTGCTTGTCCGGCTCCGCCGCAGATGCCACTCCGGCAATGCCGACGACTGCCGCAATCACCGTTGCCAGGGGCAGGACGCTGGATAGAATTACGCTTTTCATCGACGACACCCGGCAACAAAGATGCTGTTTGGAACCCGTCTGACCATGAACAAGATTGGTTAATGCTTCGTCACCGAGGAGCCGCGGCAGAGCAGTCCGGTAACGATTCCGAATGTCCGGACACTCCAGCCTGTCTCACTTGCCGGATGGGGTCGTTTCACCATCTTTCCTGGTTGCGAACGATGTCAGCGCCGAGAGGAAGTCGCCCAATCCGGGACGCTTGGCGGCGCTGAAGGGCAGGGGTCGCGCCGTCTCCATCGCGGCGATGCCGATGCGCGCCGTCATCATGCCGTTGACGACGCCCTCGCCAAGCTTGGCCGAAAGGCGCGCGGCCAGGCCGTGGCCGACGATCTGCTGGACGAAACTGTCACCGACCGCGATCGAGCCGGTAACCGCCAGATGCGCCAGCACGCTGCGCGCCAGGCGGAAGAAACCCAGCGTTCCGGGCCGTCCGCCATAGAGCTCCGACAGGCGGCGAATGAGCCGCCCGGCCTCGAATACGACATAGGCGACATCGACCAGTGCGCGTGGACTGACCGC
>NZ_RZQI01001046.1:0-1922 GCF_003998335.1 Mesorhizobium sp. M7A.F.Ca.CA.002.05.1.1
GGATGGCACATGATCGGTGTCGAGGAGACCGATGAAGCCGATGCATTCACCGGTGGCGGTGATCTCGGCGGCAGCAAAACCGTATCCGTCCTCCGCGGTCCAGGCCCGGAGCTCGTCCATCTTGGCATCCGCCTCGGCGCGGTCACGGCGGAACGGAAAGAACTCCATCACCCGGTCGTCGGAGTTTATGCGGTGGAACAGGTCGCGGTCGCGATCTTCCCAGTTGCGCAGGATCAGGCGCTCGGTACGCATTGGTTTCATTGCACAAACTCCTCCCGCCTGTAGCCTTGCACATAAAGCAGCGCGGTCAGGTCGCCATGATCGATGCGGACCTTGGCCTGTGCCGCCACCGTCGGCTTGGCGTGGAGCGCGACACCGGTACCGGCAAGGCAGATCATGTCGAGATCATTGGCGCCGTCGCCGACGGCGATGGCGTCGGCGGGCGTCAGGCCGAGGCGCGCTGAAATTTCGATCAGCGCGTCGGCCTTAGCGGCGCGGCCGAGGATCGGTTCGCCGACCAGCCCGGTGAAGCGGCCGTCCTGCTCGAGCAGGCGATTGGCGCGGTTCTCCTGGAAACCGAGCATGGCGGCGATGCGCGTCGTGAAGACCTCGAACCCGCCAGACACGAGTGCCGTCCAGGCGCCATTGGCGCGCATGGTCCGGACCAGAACACGGCCGCCCGCTGCCAGCGTCAGGCGATTGGCGACGATGCGATCGACCACGGCGGCGTCGAGGCCCTTGAGCAACGCCACCCGTTCACGCAAAGCCGGTTCGAAGGCGATCTCACCATTCATGGATCGCGCGGTGATGGCCGCAACATGATCCTTGACGCCGATCTCGTCGGCCAGCTCGTCGATGCATTCCTGGTCGATCATGGTTGAATCCATGTCGGCGATCAGGATTTTCTTGCGGCGGGTTTCCGCCTGCTGGACGATCACGTCGACGGCCTCGCTGGCAAGTGCCGTGCGCAAGACGGCACTCGTGACGGCGTCGTCGGCTGCCTCAGGCAGGACGAGATCGCAGGCAATACCTTCGGCCAGCCAGACAACAGCGCTTGCGCCGACCGACCGTGAGGCCATATTCGCAAGCGACAGCGACAAAGCGCGCTCAGCGGGACGGGAAACAAGCGTGGCGATGAGCGGCATGAAACATTCCGGCGGGCAGGCGGGCAAGGGCCGCGTGAAGAACGCGATCCTGATAGCCGGGCCGACCGCCAGCGGCAAGTCGGCGCTTGCGCTCGATCTGGCCGAGCGCAGGGGGGGCGTGATCGTCAATACCGATTCCATGCAGGGCTATTCGGTGCTCGACGTGCTGACTGCCCGGCCGGAGGCGGCCGACCTCGCCCGCGCACTGCATTATCTTTATGGCCATGTCCACCCGGCCACCGCCTATTCCACCGGCGCCTGGCTGCGCGATGTGATGAAGCTGATCGAGGACGGCACATTCTCCGAACGGCCAGTGATTTTTGTCGGCGGCACCGGGCTCTATTTTCGCGCGCTGGCCGAGGGCATTTCGGAAATGCCCGACATTCCGCAGCGGGTCCGCGACCGCTGGCGCTATGAGTTGAAGGAGCAGGGCGCCGTCAAGCTGCACAGCCTGCTGCTGCGCGAGGATTCGGCGGCGGCCATGATGCTCAAGCCAACCGACAGCCAGCGCGTCGTGCGGGCATTGGAGGTTCTCGATGCGTCTGGCCGTTCGATCCTGGAATGGCAGGCAGAACGCGGCCAGCCGCTCATCGACAGGGAAAGCGCGCGTTTCCTGGTGATCGAGCCGGATCGGGCGGCATTGGTCGCTCGCATCGACAAACGCTTCGACCAGATGCTGGACAAGGGCGCGCTGGACGAGGTCAAGCGGCTTGCAGCACTTGGCCTCGATCCCGAATTGCCGGCGATGAAAGCGATCGGCGTTCGCGAACTGCAGGC
>NZ_RZQI01001047.1:0-1919 GCF_003998335.1 Mesorhizobium sp. M7A.F.Ca.CA.002.05.1.1
GTCGAACATCATGCCGGCAAGTGCGAGCGCGCCGGCTAGCCGGCGCATGGCTGCGAAACGCCGCTCAGCCATAACAGTCCTCCACAACGCCGGCCCGGGCACTGCTCGTCGCCTGGGACTGCAGAACCGAGCCGCCGATCGAGGCGGCCTGGCCGGCAATGACCCCACCATTGCCAGCCAGACCGCCAAGACCCCCCGCCATCGACAGGACACCGCCGAGCAGAGCCGCATTGGTCTGCGCCTTCGCCGCCTTCTTGGCGGCCTCGGCGCAGGCGGTTTCCGTCGATGGTTCGTTCCGGGCCTTGTTGCTGCCGGCCGCGCTCGCGATCAATGCCGTGTTGCTGTCGGCCTGGCCCGTTTGGCAGCCCGCCAGGGCAATGGTCAGGGCCACGAAAATGCTTTTTTTCATGGTGCTGCTCATCATCGGGCAGCGCGCGGCGGCAGCTTGACCTCGCGGTGATCGGTCACCGTGTTGCCCAACGAGATCGACAGCAGATAGGCACGCGGATTGAAGCCCGCCGCGGCCAGTGCCGACAGCGTCTTGAACAGTTGCAAATGAAACATCGTGCCCCCTTGGATTGCCGCCAATACGGTTCCGGTTTCGGAATCGCGCCGCAAACTAGGGGCATCGAAGGGGGACAGCTTGGACAGAACGGCACTGAAAGCGGCCAAAACGGCCCGGTATTGACGTTTTGCAGGCCGCGGCGCATATGACCGCGCTCTTGGCATGGGGGTGTCGATGACTGCGACGATGGGGCCGTCAGCTTCGTTCAGGCTGGCGACGGAGATGTTTCCGGAGCGGGATCGCGTCGAGATTACGCGCGAGGTTTACGGCCGCACGGTTCTGAGGGTGGACCTCGATCCGCTTGCGCCGGCGCAGATCGACATGCGGGTGCGCGCGTTGCCGGGCCTCGGCATCGCCACCGGCAGCTCATCGGAATTCCGGGTGCATCGCACATCGTCGCTGATCGACAACGACGACTTCGTTCTTCTGGCGGCCCTCGATGGGGGCAGCGTGATGAAGCACCGCGGCCGCGAGGAGGCGGTCGGCAACGGCCAGGCGCTGATGATGAGCGGTGACGAGGTTGGCCTCAACCTGATCGGCGCCGGCGGGTTCCGCTTCATCAATCTGAGTTTTTCGCGCAAGCAGCTTTCGCCTCTGATCGGCGATCCGGCAGCGGTCCTTATGCGGCCCTTGCCGACCCAAAGCGGGGCGATGCGGCTGTTGCTCGACTATATCAACTCGATCCAGGAGGTCGGAGACGAGTTGACTGCGGAGGCCTGTCACCTTGCGGCGACGCATGTCTTCGACCTTGCCGCACTCGCCATGGGCGCGACCAGGGATGCGGCCCAGATCGCACGCGGCCGTGGCGTCAGCGTTGCCCGCTTGCGCGCCATCAAGGCCGATATCGTCGCGCATGGTGGCCATGTCGACCTGTCGGCGCGGGACGTCGCCGCCCGCCACGGACTGTCGGCCCGCTATGTCCGCAAGCTGTTCGAGAGCGATGGCACATCCTTGATTGATTTCATGATGAACCAGCGGCTGGCGCGTGCCCATCGCATGCTTGGCGATCCGCGCCATGCCGGACGCAGCATCACCGCGATCGCCTACGAGGCCGGCTTCAACGATCTTTCCTATTTCAACCGGGCGTTCCGCCGCCGTTATGACGCCACTCCCTCGGACGTGCGCGTTGCGGCTTGCAAGCACTGACGCCAAAGCGCCGCCTGCCGGGCCGCGCTCCCGTGCCGTGCCGTCCATGCTGTTGGACTCATTTGATCGCGTCTATTCGGCGGCCTTTGCCCCGGGATCGGCAACCTTGTCGTCCCAGACCATCTGCCGGTAGTCGAAACCATATTCCAGCGTCGGTTTGACGATGCGGAAATAGGGCGACAGGTCGAAATCGCGCGGCGTGTAGAGC
>NZ_RZQI01001048.1:0-1917 GCF_003998335.1 Mesorhizobium sp. M7A.F.Ca.CA.002.05.1.1
CCGCGATCCTGGGTCAGAACGCGGCGCCCGCCTGCGGCTGGCAAACGATCTACTTCAGCGGCTTGAGGCCAGCCTCGATCGAAGCGCGCTTCGGTTCGAGGAATGGCGGCAGAGCAAGACTTTCCCCCAGTGTTTCCAGCGGCTCGTCGGCGGTGAAGCCCGGCCCGTCGGTGGCGATCTCGAACAGGATGCCGTTCGGCTCGCGGAAATAGAGCGAGCGGAAGTAATAGCGCTCGACCTCGCCGCTCGACGGCAGGCGGAATTCGGCCAGCCGCGCCGTCCATTGATGCAGCGTCTCCTGGTCCGGCGCCCTGAAGGCGACATGGTGAACCGCACCGGCGCCTTGCCGTGCCGGCGCCAGTCCCGGCTGCACCAGGACATGCAGCTCCGCCGCCGGCCCGCCCTCGCCCATTTCGAAGACGTGAACCTGCCCCTCCGGCGACACATAGTCGCGCGCCTTGCGCATGTTCATCACCTTGGTCACCACCGCCTCGGTGTTGGTGATGTCGGGAACGCTGATGACGATCGGCCCGAGCCCGCGTATCTGGTGCTCGACCGGTACCGGGCTTTGCGCCCAGGGATGGCTGCCGCCCTTGCCGCCATCGCTGACCAGGCGCAGACGCTGGCCCTCGGGATCTTCGAAGTCCAATGACGCATAACCGCCGGTGTCGGCGATCTCTCCTGTTGCCAGGCCTTCGTCGGTCAAGTGTTGCTTCCACCAGGCAAGGCTCTCCCGACTGCCGACCCTGAGGCTGGTCCGCACGATGCTGTGCGTGCCGCGCCGCTCGCGGCCGACCGGCCAGTCGAAGAAGGTAAGGTCGGTGCCAGGCGTCGCTTCGCCGTCGGCATAGAAAAGGTGGTAGGCCGAGGTGTCGTCCTGGTTTACGGTCTTCTTGACCAGCCGCAGACCCAGCACCTTGGTGTAGAAATGAAGATTGCCGGGCGCGTTCGCGGTGATGGCGGTCAGATGGTGGATACCTGTCAGTTGCAAGCTCATCGTCGTCTCCCTGCTGTTGGGGAAGAATTTTCTCCCTCCATATCAGACCTGCGGTCACCCCGCTGAAGGCCTCGTATTCCGACAGTCCGTCGCCGGAAGCTGAACAGCGGCGCCGAAAACTACGCCGTCGCTATGAACAATCGGAAGCCGCAAACCTGCCTTGAGATACCGGTCGATGCGGCGAAAAACGATGCCTTGCCCTGCGGCGCGCGCACTGTCCGGAACTATTGTTCGCGCCCTGCCATCCTCCTGACAGACTGCTGTCAGGAGGGGTATGCGATAGTGCCTCTACACAGAGAGAGGAGACTAGCCATGAACGGTTATACCATTCTGCGCGGCATGCAGCACTATGTCGGCAAGATCCGCACGATGCGCAACGAGATCCGCACTCAGCGGTTCATGAACTCGCTGCCGGCGGACATTCGCAAGGATATCGGCTGGCCGGACATGTATGCGGATCGTGGCCCTCGCGGCAATTAAAGCCAATTTTTCGACCCGGCGATTGGATGTCGGCGCGTCAACGCCCAGATAACAGGTCCGGTGCGTGAGGATGGGAGCGAGCTTATGCCCGAACAGAAGACGATCGGCTTCCTTTTCATCGAAGGTTTTGCCGACTGGGAGTATGGGCTGCTGGCGGCCTCGGCGGTCGAATGGTTCGGCGCCCGTGCCATGTCGCTGACGCCTGATGGCAAGCAGGTGACTGGCATTAGTGGCTTTCGGCTGATCCCCGATCGCTCAACAGGCGCCAGCGAGAATGCCGATCTCGATGCCATTGCCATCATTGGTTCCGACCAGTGGACGAGCAAGGCACAGCCTGATGTAGGCAACCTGCTTGCCGCCATTGCATCGCGCGGCGGTGTGGTCGGCGGCATCTGCGCCGGCACGCTGGCGCTGGCCCGCGCCGGCCTGTTCGAGAAGGC
>NZ_RZQI01001049.1:0-1912 GCF_003998335.1 Mesorhizobium sp. M7A.F.Ca.CA.002.05.1.1
TTGCGCGCCTGCACGGCCGCCCATAGGGCGTGTCGAGAGCGCCCCTCCTGCCGCAGGCCGAAACGGCCGCGATCGCAACCAGCAGCGTCAGCGTCACCAAAATCCTGCTTCCGGTCATCGATCCATCCGTCCGAAACGTTTGTCAGCCGCCGCTTTTAGCCGAGTTCTCGGCGCATTGCACCCCGGATATTGCTCGTCGCAATATCCGAGATATTGCCCGTCGCAATATCCGAGATATTACTGCTCGCAATATCCGGCATTACGCTTTCGCCAGCCGCTTTTTCCAGGCGCGGATCTGCTTCCTCACTTCCGACGGCGCCGTGCCGCCGAAACTGGTGCGGCTCTTGACCGAGTTCTGCACCGCCAGCACCGAAAATATGTCGGCCGTGATGCCGGAATTGATCGCCTGCAAATCCTCCAGTGAAAGCTTCTCCAGCCCCACCTTCCTGTCTTCGGCCAGCGCCACCGCCCGGCCGGTGACATGATGCGCCTCGCGGAACGGCAGGCCGAGCGTGCGCACCAGCCAGTCGGCAAGGTCGGTTGCTGTCGCGTGGCCGGAGCCGGCGGCCTTCTTCATCGCGGCCGCGTTGACCGTCATGTCCGAGACCATGCCGGTCATCGCCGCCAGCATCAGGTCGAGCGTCTCGGCGGCGTCGAACACCGATTCCTTGTCTTCCTGCATGTCCTTGCCATAGGTCAAAGGCATGCCCTTCATCACCGTCAGCAGGCCGACCAGATGACCGGTGACGCGGCCGGTCTTGCCGCGCACCAGTTCGGCGGCATCGGGGTTCTTCTTCTGCGGCATGATGGAGGAGCCGGTGGAAAACGAGTCCGACAGCCTGACGAAGCCGAACTGCGGCGTCGACCAGATGATGATCTCTTCGGCCAGCCGTGACAGATGCGTGGCGCAGATCGCCGCCACGCCGAGGAACTCGAGCGCGAAATCGCGATCCGAGACGCTGTCGAGCGAATTGCGCATCGGCTCGCGGAAGCCGAGCGCCTTGGCGGTCCGGTGGCGGTCGATCGGGAAGCTGGTGCCGGCAAGTGCGGCGGCACCGAGCGGGCTTTCATCCATCCGCTCGATCGCATCGCGCACGCGCGACAGGTCGCGCGAAAACATCTCGACATAGGCCATGCAGTGATGGCCGAAGGTCACCGGCTGGGCCGCCTGCATATGGGTAAAGCCCGGCATCACGGTCGCGGCATGCTCCTCGGCCCGCTCCAGCAGCGCCTCGATCAGCCCTTTCAACGCCTCGGCGACGCGAAAGCATTCATCCTTGACCCACAGCCGCAAATCGACCGCGACTTGATCATTGCGCGAGCGGGCGGTGTGCAGCCGGCCGGCCGCCGGGCCGATCAGATCGGCGAGGCGCGCCTCGATGTTCATGTGGATGTCTTCGAGCCGTGTCGAAAACTCGAAGCTGCCGGCCTCGATCTCTTTCAGGATCGTGTTCAGCCCGTCAGCGATTTTTTCTTGGTCGGCCGCCGAAATAATGCCCGTTTGCGCCAGCATCTCGCTATGGGCGATCGAGCCTTTGATGTCCTGCGCATAGAGTTTGCGGTCGAAGGAGATAGACGCGTTGATCGCTTCCATGATCGCGGCCGGACCCGAGGCAAAACGTCCGCCCCACATCTGGTTGCTGGTTTTCTTGTCGCTCATGGCTATAACCCGTGCTTCGGAGCAGTTTTGAGAAAATGGCAGACGGTAGTAGATTCTTCCCGGCCCCGCGCCTGATCCTCGCCGCCTTGGTGGCGGGCGCGCTGGCGGGCGCGGTCGCGGTATATGTCAGCGAGAGCCGGTCTGGCAACAATGCACCGGCACAAGCTGCCATGGGTGACAGCAGGGACGACGTGACCTGCGCGGCCAAGAGCGACCGCGCCAAGAAAGTCGTGGCGTCGGCCACCGGTGAGG
>NZ_RZQI01001050.1:0-1912 GCF_003998335.1 Mesorhizobium sp. M7A.F.Ca.CA.002.05.1.1
GAAGAACACCGGCTCGTCGCTGGCGTCGGCCTCGCTGATGATCTCGTCGGTCATCGCCGCATCCGATGCCAGTGGCCCGCGCTTTTGCATTGGCGGCAGCGTCTCTTCCGACATGAAATCGTTGAAGCCGAAATCGGCATAGACCGCGCCACGGTTCCAGAACCAGTTGGTGCCGGGATGGATGGCGCGCGCCCGGTAACCCTGGCTCTTCAGGAAGGTCGCGAGCGAAGGCGTCGGCGTGCGCACATATTGCTGATAGGGGATGCTGCCTGCCGGCAGGAACGCGTTGGAGAAGCCGGTCAGCGCCTCGAACTCGATATTGGCGGTCATGCCGCCGAACTCCGGCGAGAACATCGAGCCCGAGCGCAGCGCCCGCACATTGGGGATTGGATCTGGCGTGATGGTGACGCCAGGCAACTTGGTCGGATCCCAGAAGGATTCGCTCATGACGATGATGATGTCCGGCTTCTCGGCCGGCACCGAGGCGGTCACATCAGGCCTGGCTATCGCTGCGATCGCCTTGTCGGAATAGCCCGGCGGCGCCGAGACATGCGCCATCGGCACGTTGAGGGCAAAGGCCAGCGCAAAGCCGTTGGAGGCATAGTTTTCCTTCTGGTCCCACATGATCGGGATGATCTGCAGCCGATCCCTGGTCCAGGAGAAGGTGGCGTAGTCCATGATCGAAACGAAGAAGGCGAGCAGCGGCACTGCCAGCGTCAGCCGCGCAAGGCGCCCCTTGCGGCTGAGTGCGGGAACCTTGCGGCGCCATAGCCGCCAGCCGTAGACGAGCAGCGACAGGCCGGCGACGATGCCGACGACCATGGCAAGCGCGGTCATCGGCCGTTCGCGTACCAAAAGCGGCAGCAGCGCGAAGATCTGGCGGGCATAGAGGAAATCGGTCGGATAGAGCGGATCGCCGAGATAGTGCGACTTCTGGTGACCGACGAAAGCAAGCGACAAGGTCAGCGGCGCGACGATCATCAGGCTCTGGTGGCTGCGGCCGAGCACCGCATCGAAGCCGATCAGGAGCAGCGCAAACACGACGATGGTGGTCCAGCCCGGCTTGAACGGCTGCAGGAAGAAGGAGATGGTTCCGGCAAAGTCGCCGCGCACGATCAGTTCGATGGCAAACACCAGGATAGCGGCAATCGCCAGGCTGATCAGCCCATAGCGCACGACCGGCCATCTCCTGCCCGGCAGATAGCCGGTGGAGGGGTCGTCTTCCAGGAACTGTGGCGCGGCCTTGCCGGTGCGTTTGTAACTCTTTGCCACTTTAACTTCCCCACCCAGCGACAAGCGCGTCACTCGATTGTCATGGAATTGTCACGCAAAGCTAGCGCCTGTAACGGAAATAAGAAGAGCCAGCAAACGAATCGTGAGCGGTTTTCATCAGGAGTGATCGCCAAAAACCCTTTCGCAACAGGCACTCGGCGGACGAGGCTGCCCTCGGGCAGGGTCGAACCGGGCTTGACTTGGCGCCCCGCCATGCGTCACAGGCAAGAAAAACCGTCTTCAGGCAAGCAAAACCAGCCCTTGGGAGCCCTCGCATGGCCGTTGCATTCACCTTTCCCGGACAAGGCAGCCAGGCGGTCGGCATGGGCAAGGATCTCGCCGACGCCTTCCCCGAAGCGCGCAGGGTCTTCCAGGAAGTCGACGATGCGCTCGGCGAAAATCTGTCGGAGCTGATCTGGGAAGGGCCGGAAGAGACGTTGACGCTGACCGCCAACGCGCAGCCGGCGCTGATGGCGGTGTCGCTGGCCGCGATCCGGGCGCTGGAATCGCGCGGCTTCTCGCTGAAAGGCAAGATCGCCTATGTCGCCGGTCATTCGCTGGGCGAATATTCGGCGTTGGCCGCTGCCGGCTTCGTTTCGGTTGCCGATGCCGCCCGGTTGCTGCGCATACGCGGCAATGC